>CAJLAN010000249.1 GCA_905204635.1 uncultured Collinsella sp.
TCAGTGTTGGGGCCAATATGGCGATAGAGCTCGGTCATGAAGGACTGGCAGAAGTGCATGATCTCGTTGTTGGACTTGCCCTTGGGGTCAAAGTCGGAGCCGCCCTTGCCGCCGCCCATGGGAAGGGTGGTCAGGCTGTTCTTGAGGATCTGCTCCAGGCCCAGGAACTTGAGCATACCCAGGGTGACCGTCGGGTTAAAGCGCAGGCCGCCCTTGTAGGGTCCAATGGCAGAGTTGAACTCGACGCGATAGCCGCGGTTGACCTGAACCTTGCCCTGGTCGTCGACCCAGGGGACACGGAACATGACGATGCGCTCGGGCTCGACGAGGCGCTCCAGCAGGGCGGCCTCCTCGTACTCGGGATGGGCGTCGAGCGCCGGCTGGATGGTGCCGAGGATCTCGGTCGCGGCCTGGATGAACTCAGGCTGCTCGGGATAGCGGGCCTTGAGCTCGTCGAGAACTTTCTGCGTGTAGCTCATGCTTCCTCCAATTGATGGAAAAGAAAAGTGTCGTTCGAGGCGCCCTATGCGCCGCGAGCTTTATCGAGTATGGATAATATCGCACTGTTGCAGCAAAGTTTCGCATAAGCCGACGAGTAGATGTTTCGTTTTGATTACGATGCAGGTAGAGGCGTTTTTGAGCGCCCGACGCGCAAATCGCGTGTTTCGAAGCTGTTTCGTCCACGTGTTCCAAACCACCACATTGGGGACAGGCACCTTTGTGGTGGTGTGGTAGTTAGAGGACGAGTTGATGGTAGTCGGCAGGGGTAATGCGGCCTTCGGTGGCAGCGCGGAAAGCGGCGAGTGCATCGCCCGAGAACGGCATTGCCCAGCACAGGCCGCAGCCGGCGGTGATGGAGCCGGGCAGCGGCATGATGCGTCCGGGCACACCGGCGGCAAGGCACAGCTGCTCGCATTCCATCACATCGAAAGTGCTGTCGAACGACACGATAATCTTGCGCTCGTGGTCGAGGGCATCACCGGACGGGCCTTCGCGGTGCGCCTCACGATACGCCGCGGCGGCCGCTTCCTCTTCCGCAGTATGTCCACAGGCACCGCAACCGCAGGTACAGGGCTCGGAACCATCGCAAGTGCAAGGCTCTCCCGTGTCGGGGCAAATATCGTGAGGCATGGCAACTCCAATCATCTAGGCGCGGAACTCGGCCGCCGCAAACTCCTCGGGCGTATTGACGTTTTCGAAGCAGAGCGTGGAACCGGCAACCTCGACAATCTGGGGCTCATCCAGATAGCCGGCATGGACCCGGTCGATCAAACAGCGGATGCGTTGGCGGTCCTGGTCGAGCAACTCACGGGCAACCGGCGCGCAAGCCTGGCGGCGCCACACGGCGCACAGCGGCTCAATCCCCCGCTTCTCGCGCGGCACGCACACGTCGAGCGCCTCGGCCTCAACACGATCGGCAAGCGCGCCGATCAGTTCTGGTGAGACGAACGGCATATCGCAGGCAACGATCGCCGCGAGGGGCAACCGAGCAGCAGCCAGCGAGCTCGCGATGCCACGCATGGCACCCGCCGACCCTTCAAGGTCCGCTACCACGCGCGGCACCAGACCGCCAAACGCGCGCTCCTCAAGATAGGAAAGCTCGCTGGGACGCGAGGTCGTCACGACCAATTCGCCGGCAACTTGCGCCAGCCGACCCAGCACGCGTTCGATGAGCGGCTCGCCGCAAAACAACATCCGCGCCTTATCGCAACCCATGCGCGACGAAAGCCCGCCCGCCTGGACGACGCAAGAAAGATCGGCCCGTCTTACGGTAGTCATACGGCAAACCACCCCCATCGGCATGCTCAAAACCCGATGCACGAAGCTAAATACAGCCGCCGAAATAGCGGCGCTACGAAAAGCTCATGCAAAAACAAAACAGCGCCTTTGCGGCACGCAGCAAGACCGCGAGCACAAAAGCGCTGGTAGCGTATGGCGGGAACGTATGTGAATCGAACACATCCAAGACGTTTTGCACGCCTCGCAACGGTTTTGAGGACCGCGGAGCCCACCGGAGCCCATCCGTTCCCAAGTGCGCCGGTATTTTACCAAACCGAGCAGCCAATCTAGCGCAGGGAGCGCAGGCCACCGGCTTCCTTGTCGAGCACCGTAAAGTGAACGGCATCCAGGTGCTCCAAGATGCTGATGGCACGTTTGCGCGACACACCTAGGGCCTCGCGCAGGGCGCTCGTGGTAGCAGCGCCACCGGCGTCGGCAATGGCAGCGGCGACGAGCTCACGCGCATGCGACTCCACGGTAGCAGACAAGGCAACGTCGCGCTCAACCTTTACGATGGAGCGGTTGAGCGAAAGCTCGCGCAGGGCACGCGTCATGGTGTCGCGATCGAGCTGCAGTTGCTCGCCCACCTCTGGCAACGTCGGCGCATCGAGGCCAGCTTCGTCCAACAAGGAAACGATGCGCTCGCAAGCCTCGCGCACCACACGCGCCGCGGCGGCAGCGGAGTGTGGGTCGAATACCTCGGCGCCCTCTGAGGCACACACGCCGCGCGAGCAGCCCTCGGAAATCAGGGCTGCGGCAACTGTATCGTCAGCGGTAGGCCAAGCAGCATGGGCGACGGCGCCGGGCGTAAAGCCCGTCTCCTTGGGGGCAGCCGTGTGCATGGCGGACAGGGTCGCCGCCAGCGTACCCATCGCGGCATCGAGCGCGGAAGCATCTGCATACAGCGAGCCATCCGAGCCAGCAAGCGCGCAAGCAGCGCCCTTCGCCACCAACTCGCGCAACGCTGCCTCAGCCTCACCGGCAACAAGATCGAGCGCCGCGGTAACATCGGCAGCC
>CAJLAN010000250.1 GCA_905204635.1 uncultured Collinsella sp.
GCAACCCATGATGAGCGGCTTCTCCTTGCCGTCCTCATCCATAAAGGTGGCACCCATGGCCTCGGAATACTTGGTGCCCAGCTGGAAGACCTGAGAGACCTCGATGCCGCGGGCAGCGGAGAGCGGCTTGCCGCAGTGCGGGCAGGGGTCGCCGGCGACAACGGTGACCAGATCGGCCCACTCATCGACGGTAAAGTCACGCTCGGGGCAGGCACCAGTAAAGTGATAATCGACCTCGTTGGCACCGCAGGCCCACTGCTTAGACTCGCGCAGACTCTCGTCGCACACCAGACGAATGCCCTCGGGCAGGTTAACCGGTCCGATAAAGCCCTTGTGCAGACCGTAGGTCTGGAGCTCCTCATCGGTCATCATGCGATAACCCTTGCCAAAGACATGCTCGGCCTTGCAGTCATTGAGCTCATGATCACCCGGAACAATGGCCACGACAGGCTTGCCCTCGGCGTCGATGAGTGCCAGCGACTTGCGCGTGCCGTTCTCGGGGAACCCAAAGAACTTAGCAACAGCCTCAATGGTGCCCATGCCCGGAGTCTCAACCTTGGTAAGCGTACCGTCGCCAGGACCCTCGGTCACAACGACCTTGGTGCTTGCGGCCTCATCGTCGGCAGCAAAGCCGCAGTCATCGCAATAGACGAGAGAAGCCTCGCCGGCGTCGGCCAAAGCCATGTACTCGACGGAGGTATCGCCACCGATCTCGCCGGAGTCGGCGACAACGGGCAGAGCCTTGATGTAGCAGCGCTCGCAAATGTTGGCATAGGCCTGCTTCATCTTGTCGTACTCCTCCTGCAGGCTCTCCTGCGTGGCGGAGAAGCTGTAGGCGTCCTTCATGATGAACTCGCGGCCGCGCATCAGGCCAAAGCGGGGACGGAACTCGTCGCGGAACTTATCCTGGATGTGGTACAGGTTAACGGGCAGCTGTTTGTAGGAGCGCAGCTCGTTGCGCACCAGGGCCGTGACGGTCTCCTCGTGCGTGGGGCCCAGAACGAACTCGCGACCATGACGGTCGTCAAAGCGCACAAGCTCCTTGCCATAGGCATCGATACGACCGGACTCACGCCACAGCTCGGCATCGACCATGATGGGCATCATGAGCTCCTGGGCGCCGGCAGCATCCATCTCGTCGCGCACGATGTTCTCGATCTTGCGGATCGAGCGCCATGCGAGCGGCAGATAGGAGTACAGGCCCGCAGCCTCCTTACGGATCATGCCGGCACGGAGCAGCAGGCGATGGCTCGCAAGCTCGGCATCAGCCGGATCCTCTTTGAGCGTCGGAGCATACAGCTTAGACATATACATTGCTCGAGTCATTTACTTCTCCTCAATAAGTTTGTCGACCTCGGCCATCAGCGCGTCGACAATTTGATCCTCAGCTACTTTACCAATGATCTGGCCATGCGAAAAGAGCAGGCCCTGACCACGCCCGCAGGCAACGCCCAGATCGGCATCAGAAGCCTCGCCGGGGCCATTAACGGCACATCCCATCACAGCGATCGAAAGCGGCGCGGAGTAGTTCTTAAGCCGCTCGGTAACCTCCTCGGCAATGGGAATAAGGTTAACCTGGCAGCGGGCGCACGTGGGGCACGAGACAATCTCGGGGCCACGGCGACGCAGGCCCAACGACTGCAGAATACCCCAGGCAACCGGCGGCTCCTCAACCGGATCGGCTGTGAGCGACACACGCATGGTGTCGCCAATGCCTTCGGAAAGCAAGATACCCAAGCCTACAGAGCTCTTGATGGTGCCCTGGAGCTTGGTCCCCGCCTCCGTCACGCCCAGGTGAAGCGGAACGTGGGGAATCTCACGCGACAGGGCTCGATAGGTATCAAGCGTCGTTTGCACGCTATGGGCCTTGGCCGAAAGCACAATGTTCGTAAAGCCGCGGTCCTCAAAGTGCTTGACGAAACGCTCGCTCGACATCACGAGCTTCTCGGGCTGCGTAAGCTCGTCGCGCTCAGCGATATCCTGCTCAAGCGAACCGGCATTGACGCCGATACGAATCGCACAGCCCGCGGCACCCGCAGCATCGATCACCGCGTCAACCTTGGCCCAATCGCCAATGTTGCCGGGATTGATGCGGAGCTTGGCGGCACCGGCCTCCACAGCGCCAATGGCCAGCTTGTGGTTAAAGTGGATATCGGCGACGATCGGCACCGGAGACTCGGCACAGATGGTGCGGAAACCCTCAAGCGCGGCCTCGGTGGGCACGCTCACGCGCACGATATCGCAGCCAGCCTGCGCCAACGCGCACACTTGCGCAAGCGTTGCCTGGGCATCGGCGGTATCGGTGCAGGTCATGGATTGGACCACCACCGGCGCGCCGCCACCGATCTGTACGCCGCCCACATGCACGGGGCGCGTCAGTTCGCGCGGCAAAGGATGGGATAAAGACAATCCAAACACTCCCCTACAGAATAAATCGAAGGATGTCGGAACGAAGCATATAGACAAACAGCAGCGCAAAGAGCGCGATGCCCACATAGCTCACAATCGTCTGGACCTTGAGCGGAAGCTCGCGTCCCGCAATCTTTTGAATGACCTCAATGACCAGCTTACCGCCATCGAGTGGCGGGATGGGCAGCAGGTTCATGATGCCCAGCGAGACCGAGATCATGGCCATGAACTCCAGTGCCTCCACAAGGCCCGCCTGGAAGTAGTCTTTCGACATGACGGCGATGCCGACGATGGAGGTGGAATCGGACACCGTCTGAGCCGCCGTGGCCGGGTTGAACAGGCC
>CAJLAN010000251.1 GCA_905204635.1 uncultured Collinsella sp.
TGACCTCGGAAAGGCGAATGACCTCGGGGCGCGTGCCCACGATGATCAGGAGCTTCAGGCGGCCGTCGTCTTTAAAACAAATATTGGAATTCATAGGTTTCCTTAAAACAGAGTCTAGTATTTTGCCAACAGTAATGAGGCGGCCTGCACGTCACCACATTCAACAAGTTTCGAATCGTCCCTGTGCAAAGTCTCAGAGCATCCGCCGACATCGTAACAAACGACTGGCAGCCCACAAGCCTCAGCCTCAAGATTGACCGTAGGGTAGTTATCCTCGTATGTTGGATTGAATAGAACAGAGGCAGAACTATAAAGTGAGGCCAACTCTATCTGAGAGTCGGTTCGTGGAATACCGACGATCTCTGGCGGCAGCGCCCGCATCTGTTTGGCACTTAAACCAACGAGTACGATGGAATACTTGGAGCGATCAAGCCTGTCAGCGAGAGTATAAAAGTCTGATAACCCCTTGCGTTTTGACCATGGAGACGCAACACCTAAAATAATATTTCTAGAATCGAGACCGTATTTCTCTTTAACACTAGATACTTCGCCATTGGATCGCGGCCTGAATATATCGAGGTCAATCGTATTATGTGCAACTTCTATCGGATACTTTGACAAAAAGCTTGAAGCAACCAGTTCGGCCAACCATTTAGAAGGAGTGACAATTGTCAATCGGTCGGAAGGCAACGAAGTGAATAACGAACGTTTAGCCTCATAATTCCATTTGCATGAACCAGAATTGATAGTTGGAGGATATCCCATAAGCTGTGGACATTTCGTGGTACCGCAGCCGCTTTTCCATTGATTGCAGTCAGCATATGTGAAATACGGACAATGGCCGGTAAAAGCCCAACAGTCATGCAAAGTCCATACAACACGACAATCAGATATCGACAACCATTTAAATAGCCTATCAATATTCAAATAGTAACCATGAATGTTGTGCAAGTGAACCACATCAGGACCAAACTCATCAAGGCGATGAATCAACGCCTCGGTTTGCCTCACTGAATGAAAACCAATCTTCCCGTCAAGGAAAGTAAGTCCAACGTCGAGTATAAAATTAGCCGATGACCCAAAGCAGTACTCACTGGCACTACTTGCTGGCCTTCTTCTACCCCAGCAAGCAAGCGATTCGCATCCCTGATCTATAAGAGCAAAATGCTCCTTCATCATAATGCGCCCAGTGGATCCATTTGGAACGCTATTAATGTGAGCGTATCTGGTCAAAACCTCTAGACTTCCTCGTAGTAGGTGTCGGGGTTCTCGGGGTCAAAAGGCTCGTTGGCCCACATGACCGTCACGAGGTCCTCGGTGTCGGACAGGTTGGTGATGGAGTGCGTGTAGCCGGGAATCATCTCCACGGCGCGCATGTCCGAGCCAGAGACGACGTACTCGTCGACGGGGAACTGGTTGCCCTCGGCGTCCTCCCCCACCTTCCTCAGCTTGATGCTCGCGGTGCCGGAGACCACCAGGAACCTCTCCCACTTGCTCATGTGCCAGTGGTTGCCCTTGGTGATGCCGGGCTTCGAGACGTTGATGGAGACCTGGCCGCGCTCCGGCGTGCGCAGGAACTCGGTGAACGAGCCGCGGTCATCCACGTTCGGCTTGAGGCCGTAGGCGAAGTGCCCCGGCTCGTAGTAGGACAGGAACGTGCTCCAGAGCTTCTTGGAGAAGGAGCCCTCCGCCAGGTCGGGCACGGAAAGCGTCTCGCGGCTGTCGCGGAAGCACCCGAGCAGGTAGACGATCTCGCCCAGGGACTTCACGTCGGTCTGGGGGACGTAGCAGAAGTCCTCCCCCTCGACGCGCTCGAGGCCCTCGTAGCCGCAGCGGTGTTCCTCCCCCAGCAGGGCGCCCAGCATCTCGTCGACCAGGTCGTCGATGTAGAGGAGCTCCAGCTCGACCGAGGGGTCGTTCACGGTGTAGGGGCGGCCGTTGGCGATGGCGTCGCAGAAGGTCGCCACGGCGGAGTTGTAGCGAGGTCGGCACCACTTGCCGTAGAGGTTCGGGAAGCGGTAGATGAGGACAGGAGCGCCCGTGCGCTCCGAGTACTCGCGGAACAGGCCCTCCCCCGCGAGCTTGGACTCGCCGTAGACCGAGCCCTCGAAGCGGCCCGACAGGCTCGCCTGCGCGGAGCTGGACAGCATGACGGGGCACGTGTTGCCGTGGCGCTCGAGGGCGTCGAGCAGCGTGGAGGCGAACCCGAAGTTGCCCTCCATGAACTCGGACTGCTCCTTGGGGCGGTTGACGCCGGCCAGGTTGAACACGAAGTCGGCGCGGGAGCAGCAGTCATCGAGCTCCCCGGGCGTCGAGTCGATGTCGTACTCCATAACCTCGAGCGGGAGCAGGCCCGAGTATTTCTCGCGGCGGTCCTTGCCGTCCCTTATGTTCTTGAGGGCGCAGCAGAGGTTCCTGCCGACGAAGCCCCTGGCGCCGGTGACGAGTATGCGCACCCTACTGCACCGCCTCGTGCTCGCGGCCCTCGAGCGCCAGCTGCACGTACTCGGCGGTCTTGATCTTGGCGATGGTGCCCGCCACGTCGAGCCTCTCGGTGTTGTGGGAGGTATAGGACTCGTCGGCCTGGGTCTCCACCTCGCCGTCCACGACGAACTTGTCGTAGTTCAGGTCGCGCGAGTCGCAGGCGACGCGGTAGTAGCCGCCCATGTCCTCGGCGCGCAGGCGCTCCTCGCGGGTCATGAGGGTCTCGAAGAGCTTCTCGCCGTGGCGGGTGCCGATGACCTGGGT
>CAJLAN010000252.1 GCA_905204635.1 uncultured Collinsella sp.
CAGCCGGGGACGGCGGCGGCGGGGACGCCGGCCTCGGCGGCGAGGTCGGCGGCCCGCTCCCCGGCCTCCAGCCGCGCGACGAGCTCCATCTTCCTGTCGAAGGGCAAGTATACGGCCTTCTTGCGGGGCGGCGGGGCGACGCCCGCCGCCTTCGCCCAATTTACAACGGCCGTGCGGCTGCAGCCGGCCAGCTCGGCCGCCTCGGTCAGGCTGAACCCCGCCGCGACGGCCTCCACGGCGAGCTCCCTGGTCTCCAACGGGTACATGCGGACTCCAATCCGGACACCGGAGTGTCCAACTTTTTGTCCGCACCCCCCGCGATCCAAAAAAGCACGATTTCCAAGATGCACAGCAAAAACCTGCGCGCAACAGGAAGGGCGCCCCGGAGGGCGCCCTTCTGCGAGTTAGTAGGTTACGCGGTTAGGCCGCGCGCAAGTTTTCCCTGCTTGGGGCCTAGTACATTCCGCCGCCGCCCTGCATGCCGGCAGCCAGAGCGCTCAGATCGGGACCCTCCTTGGGGATCTCGTTGATGGTGGCCTCGGTGATGAGGATCAGGCTGGCGACAGAAGCAGCGTTCTGCAGGGTGACGCGGCTGACCTTGACGGGGTCGAGGACGCCCATCTCGATCATGTCGCCCCACTCGCCGTTGGCAGAGTTGAGACCCTGGCCAGCAGGCAGCTCGGCAACCTTGTCGACCACGACAGCGCCCTCAAAGCCAGCGTTCTTGGCGATGGTAGCGACCGGAGCGGTCAGAGCCTTCTTGACGATATCGACGCCAATCTTCTCCTCGGGGTCGTCGATCTCAACAGCGTCGAGCGCAGGAGCAGCGTCCATGAAGGCGACGCCGCCGCCAGCGACAATGCCCTCCTCGACAGCAGCGCGGGTAGCCTGCAGGGCGTCCTCGACGCGATGCTTGATCTCCTTGAGCTCAGACTCGGTAGCAGCGCCGACCTTGATGACGGCAACGCCACCGGAGAGCTTGGCCAGGCGCTCCTGGAGCTTCTCGCGGTCGAAGTCAGAGGTGGTGTTCTCCATCTCGCCCTTGATCTGAGCGATACGGGCGTCGATGGCCTCCTTGGAGCCAGCGCCGCCGACGACGACGGTGTTGTCCTTGGAGATGGTGACGGACTTAGCGGTACCGAGCATATCGGCGGTAATGTCAGCGACCTTCACGCCCAGCTCGTCCAGAGCGGCCTGGCCACCGGTGAGGACGGCGATGTCCTCGAGGATGCGCTTGCGGCGATCGCCGTAGCCCGGAGCCTTGACGGCGCAGACGTTGAGGGCGCCACGGATCTTGTTGAGGACCAGGGTCGGCAGAGCCTCGCCGTCGATGTCCTCAGCGATGATGAGCAGGCCACGGCCAGCGCGCTGGACAGCCTCGAGAACAGGCATGATGTCCTGGACGCTGGAGATCTTCTGGTCGGTGATGAGGATGTACGGATCCTTCATCACGGCCTCCATGCGGTCGTTATCCGTGACGAAGTAAGCGGAGACATAGCCCTTGTCGAACTGCATGCCCTCGACGGTGTCGATGGTAATGTCGAACGTCTGGGAATCCTCGACGGTGATGACGCCGTCCTTGCCCACGACCTCCATGGCCTCGGCGATCTTCTCGCCAACCTCGGGGTCACCGGCGGAGATGGTACCGACGGAAGCGATCTGCTCCTTGGTCTCGACCGGCTTGGCCTGCTTCTTCATCTCGGCGACGGCGGCGTTGACGGCCTTGTCGATGCCGCGACGGATGGCCAGCGGGTTGGCGCCAGCGGCGACGTTGCGCAGACCGTCGTTGACGATGGCCTGGGCGAGCAGGGTTGCGGTGGTGGTGCCGTCACCCACGGTGTCGTTGGTCTTGGTGGCAACCTCCTTCACCAGCTGAGCGCCCATGTTCTCGATGTTGTCCTCGAGCTCGATCTCCTTGGCGACGGAAACGCCGTCGTTGGTGATGGTCGGGGCACCGAACGTGCGCTGCAGCGCAACGTAGCGACCCTTGGGGCCCATGGTGACGGTAACGGCGTCGGCCAGAGTGTTGACGCCCTTGGCAAGCTTAGCGCGGGCATCGGTGTTGAACGTAATGTTCTTTGCCATGGTAGGTAATCCTCCAAAAGAAATGTGACTCGCGTCGCCGCTTCCGAGTCCTATGCGGCGGGCGCGTTCAAAGACGAATCAGAGATTCTGACGAGACTAGGCCTCGACGATAGCGTAGATGTCGTCGGCGCGCATCAGCAGATACTTCTCGCCGTCGACCTTGACCTCGTTGCCACCGAACTTACCGTAGATGACAACGTCACCGACCTTGACGTCCATGGGGATGCGCTCACCCTTGTCGTTGACCTTGCCGGCGCCAACGGCAACGATGGTGCCGCGCTGCGGCTTCTCCTGAGCGTTGCTGGCGATATACAGACCAGAAGCGGTCTTCTGCTCGGCCTCGTCGGGCTTGACCAGAACACGATCTGCAAGCGGCTTCAAAGACGACATGCTTGTCTCCTCCTTTTTGGGCCGCGCGGTTATACCACGCGAATTAACCCTTTTTGTTTGCGTACGCGTTGAATGGTACCCACGAATGGCGGGTTATACAACACGGAGTCAAAAAATCTTATTTTTTGGCACTTAGATTTTCTGAATGCCGGGGGATAACTTAGCGGTGGCTCCCGGGGCGGACCGGAGGGCATGAAGTTTGCTGCTCTACAGTCCTGCGCAAGACGGAAAGCACATTAAGTGCTTTCCT
>CAJLAN010000253.1 GCA_905204635.1 uncultured Collinsella sp.
GACCGAAAAATTTTTTCAAAAAAGTTGTTGCGCGCCGGACAGACTTCTGTGTATACTAATCCCCGCAGCGCACGCGAGCGGAAACAAACGCGAACGTCTGCCTGGGGAGTTAGCTCAGTTTGGTTAGAGCGCCGGCCTGTCACGTCGGAGGTCGCGGGTTCGAGCCCCGTACTTCCCGCCAACGCAATTAAAGCCACGTCTTCGGACGTGGCTTTTTGCGTTTGATGCACTTTGTTTCGATAGAACGATCGCCCTGGTGCATCTTCGCCCAGAATCCCCGCGCCTTCGGGAACGCAAGTAAAATCTAATAAGTATATCTGTCTGAACAACAGCTTTGTTGCGCAACACCTGTTCTACGAGACAGGGGGTTAGGTTATACTAAATTGCACTGTGCGCCGCATCTGATGCATTTCGCTCCAAGCGCGGCACTCAGTGGATATCCGATTTACCATTTGGATGTCCTGGCGGTCATTTAGCGTCTCGACACAAGCTCGGCCCCGGAGCTCGTTCGAGCTGTTCGTATTCCTTGAAAGGGGAAAAATGGACATATCGAGGAAGACTGATTACGCCCTTCGCATGCTGGCGATGCTTGCCGAGGATCCGGAGCGTTTGCTTTCTGTTCGCACCGCTGCCGAAGAGGTCAATGTCCCGTATTCGTTTGCCCGCTCGATTCAGCACGGTTTGGTCCAGGCCGGTATTGTGGAGAGCCTGCGTGGCGTCCACGGTGGTATGCGTCTCAAGGTCAGTCCGGACGACGTCACTATCCGCCAGGTCGTCGAGGCCGTTCAGGGTCCTATGGTTATGAACGATTGCACCGCGCCCGATGGTGACTGTGCGCGCATGGGCGCGTGCTGCTATCATCCCCTGTGGGCCGGAGCCCAGGCGTTGATGCGCGACTACCTCGATTCCGTTTCGCTCGGCGACATCGTCGCCCATCGCCAGTTCCCGGCCGTCGATCCCAAGTTCGCCGACCGCGAAGCGTTTCCCGAGTACGCCACCTGCGCGTGCGCTTACCGGGAGGAATAGCGCCGCATAAGGAGCATAGCCATGATTCAGGACCCCTTTCGTTCGATGATTCGTTCGGAAGGGGTCCTGCGTTATCGCGACCTTCCGTGGCGCCGCACACGCGATCCGTACATCATTTGGCTTTCTGAGGTCATGCTGCAGCAAACGCAGGTGCCGCGTGTGGAGGCGCGCATGCCGGTGTGGCTCGATCGTTTTCCGACTGTGCAGGCGCTTGCCCAGGCCGCGCCTTCCGATGTTTTGGACGCTTGGCAGGGCATGGGCTACAACCGACGCGCTCTGGCGCTTCATGGGGCCGCTCAGCGCGTTGTAGAGGACTGGGACGGGGAGTTTCCGCGTGAGACGCGTGACTTGGTCGCTCTGCCCGGCATTGGCCCGGCAACGGCGCAGGGCATCCGTTCGTTTGCGTTTGATCTTCCAGGCGTGTATCTAGAGACCAATGTGCGCACGGTCTTTTTGCATCATTTCTTTCCCGATGTGCCGGCCGTTCCCGATCGCGAGCTGGTGCCGCTGATTCAAGCCGCCTGTCCGGCGGCCCCTGGTGCGGCGGCGGATGAGATTGCGCCCTTTGCCGTGCCTCAAGACGATGCCGACACGCCGCGCGCATGGTATTACGCGTTGCTGGATTACGGCGCGTATCTTAAAAAGACGCTGCCCAATCCGTCCAGGCGGTCGGCGGGCTATAGTCGTCAGTCCAAGTTTGAGGGCTCGCGTCGCCAAAAGCGCGCCCACATTGTGCGCATGCTGCTGGCGGCGCGCGATGGGCAACCGGCAGGTATTACGCTCGATGAAGCCGTTGCAGGCGTTAACGAGATGGAGACGGCAGCCGGCCGAGAGCCGGTCGAGCGCGAGCTGGTCACAAGCATTCTTGCCGATCTGGAGCGCGAGGGCTTTTGCGGCTCCGAGGGCGATCGTTGGCTGAGTGTGTAGCTCACTCGAATCTGAAGAACGGGATTGTAAGGTTTAAATTCTCGGCATGAGGGCATCCTTAAAGCAAGGCCGCTCAAAGTCTGTGGGCGGCATGCGTTGAAGGGAAGTACACCTATGGATTTTGAGAATTCCCAAACCAAGAAGAACCTCGAGACCGCTTTTGCCGGTGAGTCCCAGGCACACACCAAGTATCGCTACTATGCATCCAAGGCCAAAAAGGACGGCTACGTTCAGATCTCGAATATTTTTGCCGAGACGGCGGGCAACGAGTCCGAGCACGCCAAGCTGTGGTTTAAGTATCTGCACGACGGCGCCGTTCCGGGCACTCTGGACAACCTGCGCGACGCCGCTGCGGGCGAGAACTACGAGTGGACCACGATGTACGACGAGTTCGCCAAGACCGCCGAGGAGGAGGGCTTTGTCGAGATCGCCGAGAAGTTCCGTGGCGTCGCCGCCGTCGAGAAGGCCCACGAGGAGCGCTACAACAAACTCGTCGAGCGCATCGAGTCGGGCGAGGTGTTTGAGCGTGAGGGCGTGAAGGTGTGGAAGTGCCTGAACTGCGGGCACCTGCACGTTGGTGCCGAGGCGCCTGAGGTGTGCCCGGTGTGTAACCACCCGAAGGCGTACTTTGAGGAGCAGGTGGTGAACTACTAGCGCTTGGCGCTGGCGTGAGCTGGGCCGGGAGGGCCGGACTACCTTCCCTCCTCGCTCACGGCTTCGCAGGGTCGCGTTGAGGGAAGGTAGTC
>CAJLAN010000254.1 GCA_905204635.1 uncultured Collinsella sp.
CCCCTTTTTGTCTGCCCGGGCTCATCTGGGGCGATAACAACGCGAGCCCCACAACAACGCGTTTTACCAAAAATGGCCCCACTCGGGGCCATTTTCATTTCGGTGAAACGCTGGTATGTGACTCGGCCTTTATGCCTCGCGCAGCCAATCAAACGCGATGCGCGGCGTACCGTCCGACACATATACGATACCGGCGCGCTTAAACCCGGCCTTGGCGATGGCTCCCTGCATGGGCAGGTTGTCCTGATGCGTGTCGATGCGCAGGTGATCGGCACGCTCCTTGGCAAAGGCAAACATCGCAGCCGCAACGCCATGCGTGGTGCCGTCGGACGCCACACGGTGCAGCACGGCGTACGGAGTGTCGCTACGCCATTGGCCATCCTCAATTACGTCATAGCACTCGTCTGGGCCCGGCAAAAAGGCAAACGTCGCCACCACGCGGCCGTCAACTTCGCACACATAGCTGCCACCGGCGGCGATATCGGCAGCCAGCTGCTCGGCAGGAGGCGTGCCCTCGGGCCACTGCGTGGCGTTGCCATGCGCGCGCATAAAGGCGCGGGCCGCGTCATAGATAGCCATGACGGCGGGAATGTCGGTATCGAGGGTTTTTCTGATCATCACGCGGCGACCTCACGTTTATTGGTATCACTTTGGTTGAGCAATGATACCAACGTTTTGAGAAGGGCGCGAAGCAGATGGGAAGCAAAAAGCGAGCCGCCTGGTCAAAGGCCAAAAGCGAGTTTTTGGGCGCTGCTACCGGCGGCGATATGAGCGACCTGTTTGCGCGCGAAGACGAGCGCCGCGACGCCCTGGACGCCGAGCGCGATGAGGCCTGGCGCTACAAGTCGTGCGAACGCAAAAACCGTTACGACACGCGCGCCGAGGCCGAGGCCGTTATGGCTGACTGCGAAAACCACGGGCGGCGTGGTTTGGCCTGCTACAAATGCGAATACTGCGGCGGATGGCACCTGACGTCGCACCCTTGGAAATAGGCGCAGCTTCGGCACGGCACTGACGGAGCGCCAGCCATCGCACGCAAGCTACGGGCGCGGCGGTACCAAAACATCGTAACGAACGGCCTTGCCCGCAAGCTGATAGCTCGGCTTAACGCCGGCAAGCAGCGGACCCTTCACCGGCCGCTTGATAACGACCTTGCGCGGGCGCACCGCAAGCGCAGCTTCGACCAGCGTTTCCTCATCGGTACACGGCTGTTCCAAATGGTGCAAGAGCTGGAACTTCTTTTTAACCGCCGCGCTCTTGGTGCGCTCGGGAAACATGGGGTCCAGATACACCACGTCGGGAGCCGCGAACTCGCCCTGCTCGATCAGCTCAGTTACATGGCGAAGGCCGGCAATGCTATCCTCGCCCGCATGTAAGCGCATGCGCGCCACGGCTGTCGCAAGCGCCGGATCATCTGCCGCGCGATCCAGGGCATCCTTGAGGAGCGCCGCGATCACGCAATCCTGCTCATACAGATCGACGGTAAAGCCCGCGGCCGCCAGCAGCAGCGAATCCTCGCCAAAGCCCGCCGTGGCATCAATCGCCCATGGCCGCTCGATGCCTTTTGCGCGCGCAGCCTTTACCAGCAACTCTTGTTGCAGACGGCCCTGTTTAAGCCGCGGAAGCATGCGGGTGAAATCGGCGCGCAGCTCCATCGTGCCGTCGGTGAGCGTGAGGCCCTCGGACTTCCCGGTCAGCTCAAGCCCCGCGGCCCGAGCAACAGAAAAGGGATCGACGACGCCCATGGATACTCCTTAACAAGCAAAACGAATACGTGAGCGCCGTTTATGCCAGCACCCAACCGTCCGCTATTGTCCCACATGCGACATGGCCCACAGCATCCCAATGCAAAGCACCGCCATCAATCCCGTACACACGGCAGCAATCACGGAATCACCCATGCGCCTTCCCAACGACCGCGGCTCACGCACTTGCCCTGCTCCGTACATCATGGCTCCTCCTTGAGACCAGCTCTTACCATGGACCCATCATCGCAGCGCCGCGCATACGCTGCCATCGATTTGACTTACGCCCAGCTTTCCTTTTTGAAAGGTTGGACCGTGCAGGCAAGAGACGCTTTCAAACGCATGCATCGCCCCGTTGAACTACAATGTGCTTCACCATATGTGCAGCACATGAGGTGCGCCAGGTTGGCGTACTCGTATCGAAAGGACCAGCCATGAGCTCCGCTCGTAAGACTCTCAAAATCCTTGCCCTCATCTATTTTGTTTTGGGCATCGTCAGCCTCGTCATTGGAATCACCGGCGTCGCGACCGGCAACCTCGATTCCACGTACGGGTCGAACGCCATGCTCGCTGCGGTCGTGCTGGTCGCCAAGGGCATTGTCGATCTTGCCGCAGGCGTTGCGGGCATCAAGGGCGCCAACAAGCCTTCGCAGGTAGACGGCGCATTTAAGCTCGGTATCGTTGCCGCGGCAGCCACGCTCCTCCAGGCCGTGTTCACGCTTCCCGCGCTCGGCGGCAGCTCCGTCAATATCGTCGCCTTTGTCATCGTGGTGTACGACCTGTTCTTTGTTCAGCAGGCACACGCCGTTAAGGCCGAGAACAAGGACCGCCTGTAAGCGCCCGCTTCTCATAACCTCTGTTTCAGCCAAGCAACTAAAAAGGGCCGATCGCGCATCTGAACTGCCTCCCATTTCTTGGACATGAGAAATGGGAGGCTTTCTTTATGCGCGT
>CAJLAN010000255.1 GCA_905204635.1 uncultured Collinsella sp.
GCACCACGCCGGCGCACATGGCGGCCTTGCGCACGCTTATCGACAACCACACGCCCAGCCCGCGCCACCGCAAGCCCAGCATGTCGGTCACGAGCGCCCAAACGGTCGTGGACCTTCCCTGCGACGGCCACAAGATCGCCGTCATCGGCGAGCGCATCAACCCCACCGGCAAAAAGCGTCTGCAGCAGGCCCTGCGCGACGGCGATCTGGACTACGTCGTGAGCCAGGGCATCAGCCAGCAGGAACAGGGCGCCGATATCCTGGACGTCAACGTCGGCCTGCCCGAGATCGACGAGGTCAAGATCATCCAACAGGCGACCGAACAGCTCCAGGGCTCCACGCTGCTGCCGCTGCAGATCGACTCCACCGACCCCGCCGCCGTCGAGGCCGCCGTGCGCCGCTACGCCGGCAAGCCCATCATCAACTCGGTCAATGGCAAACAGCAGATCATGGATGAGATCTTTCCGCTGGTCGCCCACTACGGCACCAACGTCGTCGGCCTCACGCTCGACGAAGGCGGCATTCCCGATACCGCCGAGGCTCGCTTCGCCATCGCCGAGCGCATCGTGGCCGAGGCCGCCCGCTACGGTATCGGCCCGGACCGCATCCTCATCGACTGCCTGGTCATGACCGCCTCGACCAATCAACGCCAGGCCGAACAGATCCTGCGCGCCATGTCCCTGTGCAAGGAGCGTCTGGGCGTCAAATGCGCGCTCGGCGTGTCGAACATCAGCTTTGGCCTGCCTGCCCGCCCGCTGCTTGGCTCGGTCTTTTTGGCTGCCGCTTTTGGCGCGGGCCTGGACGCCCCCATCATGAACCCGGGCTCCAAGCGCTTTATGGATACCGTCTACAGCTATCGCGTGCTGAGCGTTGAGGACGAGGGCTCGACCGGATACATCGAGCGCTACGCCGGCTGGACCGATCCGTACAAGATCGCCGCAAACCCGGCAGCAGCTCAGGCCGCATCGACCGACACTGTGCCCGCTGCTGGCACCGCCGGCACCGACGGCAACGACGACCCGATTCGTCGCATGGTCGTCTCGGGCCGCAAAGGCGAGATCGCTGCCGAAACCGAGCGTCTGCTGGCAGACCACGACGCCATGGACCTCATCAACAATCACTTTATCCCCGCCCTCGACGAGGTGGGCGTCCTCTTTGACCAGGGCAAGTTCTTCCTGCCGCAGCTCATGGCCTCGGCCGAGGCCGCGCGCGTGGGCTTCGACACCATCAAACGCCTGATGCCCGCCGGCGAGATTGCTGACAAGGGCAAGATCTGCGTGGCCACCGTTAAAGGCGATATCCACGACATCGGTAAGAACATCGTCAAGATGCTGCTCGATAACTACGGCTATACCGTCTTTGACCTAGGCCGCGACGTCGACCCGCAAGAGGTGCTCAAGACCGTACGGGAGCGCGACATTAAGCTCGTCGGCCTCTCGGCGCTTATGACTACCACGGTCGTCGCCATGGAAGAGACCATCAAGCTGCTTCATGCCGAGGTGCCGGGCGTCAAGATCATCGTAGGCGGCGCCGTACTCACTCCCGAATACGCCAAGCAGATCGGCGCGGACTACTACGCCAAGGACGCCGCCGAAAGCGCTCGTATCGCCGAAGAGGTCTTTGGGCAGTAACACAACGGAAACAACCGAGCACCAAAACGTGCCGCATGCGCCACTTGGCATGTGCGGCACGTTAGAATAGATAAGACTATGCTCGTTTTGGCAGATAGGAGCGCAAGGATGGCGATCACGCCCGCAGAAATCGCGGAAACCCGCGGCATGGTTGAGGAACAGAACCTCGACATCAGGACCATCACCATGGGTGTTTCGCTCATGGGTTGCGGTGACGAGAACCTCGACCGCATGTGCACGAAGATCTACGACCACGTGACGCACACGGCTGAGCATCTGGTCGAGACCGCCGAGAACCTCGAGCGCGAGTACGGTATCCCCATCGTCAACAAGCGCGTTTCCGTCACCCCGGTGGCGCAGATCGCCGCGTGCTGCAAGGATGAGGACCTCACCCCCATCGCGCATGCCCTCGACCGCGCGGCCGAGACGCTCGGCATCGACTACCTGGGCGGCTTCTCCGCGCTCGTCCAGAAGGGCATCGGCGACGCCGACCGCCGCGTCATCCAGTCCATCCCCCAGGCGCTCGCCACCACGAGCCGCGTCTGCTCCAGCGTCAACGTCGCCAGCCTGCGTGCCGGCATCAACATGGACGCCGTGCTCATGGCCGCGCAGACCATCATCGATGCCGCTAAACTCACGGCCGACCAGGATTCCGTCGGCGCTTCCAAGTTTGTCTGCTTTGCCAACATGGTCGAGGACTCCCCGTTTATGGCGGGCGCCGTCCACGGCGGTGGCGAGGCCGACGCCGTCATCAACGTAGGCGTCTCGGGCCCCGGCGTTATGGCCGCAGCCCTGGAGACGCTGCCCGATTCCGCATCGATGATGGAAGTCGCAGAAAAGATTAAGCAGACTGCCTTTAAGATCACCCGCGCCGGCGAGCTCATGAGCCGCGAGGCCGCCCATCGTCTGGGTGTCGAGAAGGGCATTGTCGACCTGTCGCTGGCACCTACGCCTGCCATTGGCGACTCCGTCGCGCGCATCCTCGAGATCATCGGCGTGGGCACCTGCGGTGGCCCC
>CAJLAN010000256.1 GCA_905204635.1 uncultured Collinsella sp.
CAGCCCTGACTGCAAGCCTGGCTGCGACTGCGACCGCTTCCTTGAGTTCTGGAACCTCGTGTTTACCCAGTACGACCGTCAGGAGGACGGCTCCATGCCGGAGCTGCCGCACCGCAACCTCGATACGGGCATGGGCCTGGAGCGCATGGCCGCCATCATGCAGCACAAGACCGCCAATTACGACGGCGACTTGATGCAGCATCTCATCAAGCTGGGCGAGGAGATCAGCGGCAAGACCTATGACGCCGATGATTACTCCGGCGCCAGCCGTTCTCTTCGCATCATCGCCGACCACTCCCGTGCCGTCGACTTTATGATTTCCGACGGCATCCTCCCCGGTAACGAGGGTCGCGAGTACGTCCTTCGCCGTCTGCTCCGCCGTTCCGTGTTCCACGGTCGCCTGCTGGGTATCGAGGGTGCCTTCCTGACCAAGTTCATCGACGAGGTCAACGCTCAGATGGGCGAGGCCTATCCTGAGCTGCTCAAGAACGTCGCGCTCGTCAAGGGTATCGTCGCCTCCGAGGAGGAGCGTTTCTCCACGACCCTCGACAACGGTCGCGTCTACCTGGATGAGGCCCTGGCAGCGCTTGCCGAGGGTGCTGTGCTTCCGGGCGATGTTGCCTTTAAGCTGCACGACACCTTTGGTTTCCCCATCGACCTGACCGTCGAGATCGCCGGCACCGCTGGCCACGATGTCGACATGGACGGCTTTACCGCCTGCATGGAGGACCAGAAGGCCCGCGCCCGCGCTAACGCAAAGGGCGATGCCTGGGGCAGCTTCAACGATGTGTGGGTCGAGCTTTCCGACAAGGTCGCAGCGACCGAGTTCGACGGCTATGACAACGATGTGATCGAGGGCGCCAAGGTTGTCGCCATCGTGCGCAACGGCGAGTCCGTCGAGTCCGCTGCCGCCGGCGAGGACGTCGAGGTCGTGCTCGACCGCACCCCGTTCTACGCCGAGATGGGTGGCCAGCAGGGCGATGCCGGAAAGCTTTCCGCCGAGGGCGTTGTTCTTACCGTTTCCGATACCAAGAACCACAACGGCCTGTATGCCCACGTCGCGCACGTTGCCGAGGGCACGCTGACCGTCGGTGCCGCTGTGACCGCCGCGCTCGACGCCGAGCGCCGTGGCTTCCTGCGCCGCAACCACACCGCCACGCACCTGCTCGACGCTGCCCTTAAGCAGGTCCTGGGCGAGCACGTCTCCCAGGCCGGCTCGCTGGTGACGCCCGAGCACCTGCGCTTTGACTTTACACACTTCGAGGCCCTGTCCTCCGAGCAGCTCAAGGCTGTCGAGGACCTGGTCAACCAGCAGATCTTCGCTTCCAAGCCGGTCGTGACCCGTGTCATGGGCATCGACGAGGCTAAGGCTGCCGGCGCTGTCGCCCTGTTTGGCGAGAAGTATGGCGACGTCGTCCGCGTTGTCTCCGTGGGCGCTGAGGACCAGCCGTTCTCCCGCGAACTCTGCGGTGGCACACACGCTGCCAACACCGCCGAGATCGGCCTGTTCAAGATCATTTCCGAGTCCTCCACGGGCTCCAATGTCCGCCGTATCGAGGCCGTGACCTCTAAGGGTGCCCTCGACTATATGGCCGACCGCCTGGCACTCGTTGACGCCGCTGCTACTGCGCTCAAGTGCCGCGTCGACGAGGTTCCCGCTCGCGTGGAGAACCTGCAGGCCGAGCTGCGCGAGACGTCCAATAAGCTCAAGAAGGCTCTGACCGGTGGCTCCTCCGACGCCATCTCCAGCGCCATCGAGGGCGCCGTCGAGCTGAATGGCTACAAGCTCGTTGTTGCTGAGCTTCAGGGTCTCGAGGCCGCTGACCTGCGCAACGTTTGGGATACCGTGCACCAGAAGGTCGCCGGCCCTGTCGCCTGCGTTGTTGCCAGCGTGACTGAGAAGGGCACTCCGGCCCTGCTCGCTGCCGGCTCCGATGACGCCGTCAAGGCCGGTTTCCACGCCGGTAACGTGATCAAGCAGATCGCGGGTCTGGTCGACGGTCGCGGTGGCGGTCGTCCCAACATGGCCCAGGCCGGTGGCAAGAATGCTGCCGGCATCGCCGATGCCCTCGCGGCCGCTAAGACCGCGCTCGGCGCCTAAGAATCTAAGAAGTCGCTGTGGTTGCGCTCGCGCTGGACATAGGGGAGACCAGGATTGGCATCGCCGTCTCGAGCCGTGATGGCAAGATGGCGATGCCTGCCAAGGTGCTTCCGGCTGCCGAGGTCACCGGTATGGCCAAGACGTTCCGCTACCTGGTTGAGGACTATGAGCCCGACATCCTGGTAAGCGGACGTCCCCTGACCATGGCCGGTGAGCCCGGCCCTCAGGCCGAGCACGTTGCCGCTGTGGCGCAAAAGATTGCCGACGAGCTCGATCTTCCGTTGGAGTTTGAGGACGAGCGTCTGTCCTCGCAAGAGGCTAAGCGTATCCTGCGCGAGCAGGGCCTCAACGAAAAGCAGATGAGGGGCAAGATCGACATGATTGCCGCCAGCCTGTTTTTGCAGACGTGGCTCGATCGTAAAAACGAGGAGGTTTCGCATGCCTAGCGCTTCCGATCCGCGCCAGCAGAATCGTACACGGCAGCCGG
>CAJLAN010000257.1 GCA_905204635.1 uncultured Collinsella sp.
AGCGTGAGCTTCGCTGCGTGCTGGAGCCGCAGAAGGGCATTTTTATCGCCGAGAGTGCCAAGGTCATCGAGCGTGCGGTTCGCGCCGGATACGAGCCGGTGAGCTTTCTTTTAGGCGAGCGCTGGCTCGACCAGATGATGCCGCTGTTTGACCAGCTTGTCGTGCGCGAGGGAGCGGGTCCGGTTCCCGTGTTCGTGGCTTCCATGGAGCTCATGGAGCAGTTGACGGGCTTTAACGTGACGCGCGGCGCGCTGGCGGCGTTCCGTCGCCCGCGTCAGATTCCGGTTGATGAGTTCTTGGGCGGCGTCGTCGAGGCGGCGGGGGATCGTCCGGTGCGCGTGTGCGTGCTTGAGGGTATTGTCGATCACACCAATGTTGGCGCGATTTTCCGCTCGGCGGCTGCGCTGAACGTCGATGGCATTTTGGTGAGCCCTACTTGCTGTGACCCGCTGTACCGTCGCTCGGCCCGCGTGAGCATGGGCACGGTTTTCCAGGTGCCTTGGACGCGCATTGGCAGCGAGGCGCGCGTATGGCCGCATGATGGGCTGGCGGCGCTGCACGATGCCGGCTTTTCGTGTGCCGCCATGGCGTTGACGGATGATTCTGTGTCGTTGGACGATCCCGCGCTGCAGGAGATTGACCGCCTGGCAATCTTTATGGGCACCGAGGGTGCTGGCTTGGGCGCCAAGACCATTGCGGGCTGCGACCGAGCCGTGCGAATTCCGATGGCGCACGGGGTCGATTCGCTCAACGTGGCCGCGGCGAGCGCAGTCGCCTTTTGGCAGCTGTGCCCGCACGTGAGCAATGAGTACCACTACCAGCCGGGTTTGTATCACTAGGCAGTTATTCTATACTGCGCTCTAATTCGGGGTGTTTCGGTCGACGCCGGTCGGTGTTAAGCTGGTATTGGCTTTGGTTTTAAATTGCCGTTTTGTTGTTTAACATACGTTGGCGGGGAGGGCGTGTGGCTAAGAAATCTACGGCTATCGATGTAACGCAGGGTGTCATTTGGCAACAGCTGCTGTCGCTGTGCGTCCCCATCTTCTTTAGTTCGTTTTTTCAGCAGGCTTACACGCTTATCGGTACGTATATCGTCGGCCAGTTTGGCGGCAAGCTCGCATTGGGTGGCATTCAGGCCACGATGGTGCTCACCGAGCTCTGCATTGGCTTTTGCGTTGGCGTCGGCGCCGGCTGCGCGGTCATTACCGGTCAGTATTTTGGCCAGCACGATGATGAGCGACTGAGCCGTTCGGTCCATACGGCCATGACGCTCGCGCTGGTGGGCGGTATCGTTTTCTCGATTCTTGGCATAGTGTTCGTTGAGCCCATGCTGGTGCTTATGAACACGCCGCATGAGCTATTGGCCGAGGGCGTGGCCTATGCTCGTTGCTATTTTGCCGCCATGGTTGCGGCGCTGCTGCTCAATATGGGTACGGCACTGCTGCGCGCCGTGGGCGACACGCGCGGACCTGCTGTGATCATCGCTTCCGGCTGCCTTGTTAATGCGGTGCTGGATGTCATCTTCGTTGCCGTGCTTCATATGGAGGCTCTGGGCTGCGGCATCGCGGTGGCGCTGACCATTTGCTCCAACGCCACGATGATCGTGATTCGCATGATGCACGCACCGGGTGCGTGGCGGCTTTCGCTGTCCAAACTCGGCATTGATCCTGGCATTTGTAAGAGCATGATCTCGTGTGGTCTGCCGCTTGGCTTTCAGTCTGCTGCGTATTCGATTTCCAACGTTTTGATTCAGGTGTCGGTCAACTCGTTTGGCGCCGATGTCACCACGGCGTGGGGTCTTTCGGGCCGTTTGGATGGCATTGTCTGGATGGTTACCGAGGCGCTTGGCGTGTCGATCACCACGTTCTCGGCACAGAACTTTGGCGCGCGCAACTACGAGCGCATGCGCAAGGGCTACCATACGTCGCTCGTGCTGTCGTTTATGCTCATTGGTGGCCTGTCTGCCGTGCTGCTGGTGTTCTCGGGCCCGCTGTCGCGTTTGTTTGTCGACGATGCTTCGATTTCGGCGTACACCACGACTATCCTCCATTTCATTGCGCCGTTCTATGCGATTTTCTCGATTATCGAGAACGCCTCGGGTTCCATCCGCGGCGCCGGCGTGAGTTTGCAGCCTATGATGCTCACCATCTTTGGCACCGTTGTCTTGAGGGTGATCTGGGTGTTTGCGATCATGCCCTTCGATCCGTCGCTTGAGCATCTACTGCTGGTCTACCCCGTAACCTGGCTCATCACCGCAACCATGTTCACCATCTACCACCACAGCGGCAACTGGCTAGGTCGCGCCACTGCCTAGCTCATCCGTCGGATACCCCTGATAAGTTGCGGTGAAATAGTTCCTGAAAAGCCCTTGCGGACCGTCAAACAAGTACTATTCCACCGCAACTTCCTTATGAGCTGTAGGTGTTGGCGGAAAACGAATCAATTAGTATTCGATGCCCTGACGGGCTAGGAGGCCTTCGTCGAAGTAGTGTTTGACGGGTCGCATTTCGGTGACTAGGTCCGCGAGGTCTGCGAGGGGCAGCAGGCCGCGGCCGGTTAGCACGAGCTCCGTGGTGGCGGG
>CAJLAN010000258.1 GCA_905204635.1 uncultured Collinsella sp.
CCGCCACGATAAAGCGGTACAGGCAGCTGCCGAACACCACGCCAAGGATGCGGCGCAGCATGGTGCGCTTGCCCCCCAGCGTCTCGCCGATGATGAGGCAGGCGAGGCCGATGACGACGATGCCCGTGCCGGAGTTGATGTCCACAGTCTTCTGATACTGGCCGACGATCGCGCCGGAGAGCGCCGTGAGCATGTTGGCAAGGCACAGGCCAATCGTGATTGTGAACGACGGATTCAGGGACGAGGCGCGCACCATGTCGGGGTTATCGCCCGTGGCGCGGATGGAAAGACCCATGCGCGTGCCGAGAAACAGCACCAGCAGAAGACCGGCCAGAAGCGTGACAAACGCTGCGAGCAGCAGCTCGTACCACTCGCCGCCGATGCCGGTCTCGCGCAGCATCGTGAAGACGGTCTTGCCGCCAAGCAAGCTCTGGTTGGATTTCCAGCCCATCGCCATTAAGTTGATGGTGTAAAGGCCGGTGTTCGTGACGATACCGGCGAGGATCGACGGCACGCCGAGCTTCGTCTGCAAAAACGCGGTGACAAAGCCCGCGCACGCGCCCGCGAGCATCGCGGCGAAGATGGCGAGGACAGGGTGTCCCGCGGCCGTCACGGTGACGGACACGGCCGCGCCGAGGACAAAGCAGCCGTCGGTCGTCAGATCGGCGATGTCGAGGATGCGGTAGCTTAAAAACAGCGCCATCGCGACCAGCGCGTAGAGGAAGCCCAGCTCAAGGGCGGTCTGCGTGATGATGAGCATGGGGAAATTCTCCTTTCAGGCCAATTTCCCCCGACGGAAGGTCGGGGGAAAGGCAGTTCATTTGCGGGGAAGTGATGTTTCTTAGTCCTTGGTGGTCGTGACCTCGACAACGGTGCCCATGCTGTCGAAGCAGGAGTAGTCAAGGCTCATCGCGGCGGCGGTGTCGGTGTTGACGGTGATGATGCCGCCGTCCATCAGGTAGTAGTCCTCCATGGCGTCCATGCCGTCGGTGATGGCGGAGTAGGCGAGGTCGGCGGTCTTGGCGCCGAGGTCGGTGTAGTTCACGCCGCAGGTGGCGTAAGCGCCGTTGCGGACGAAGGAGTCAGCGCCGGTGTAGTGGGGGATGCCGGCCTTGGCGAGGTCCTCATAGATGGCGAGCTCGGCGGCCATGATGACGTTGTCAGTCGGGGTGAAGACGGCGTCCACACCGTCGGCAATCAGCGCGGAAGCGGCAGCGACGACTTCGTCGTTCGTGTTCGCGGTCTGCTCAACGTACTCGATGCCCTTGGCATCGAGATAGGCCTTCGCGTCGGCGATGGGCTTGGTGGAGTTGGGCTCAGAGAGAGAGTAGAGCAGGCCAACCTTGGCGACGTCCGGGTCCTGGGCGAACATCATGTCCATGATGAAGCTGGTGTTCAGCGCGTCGCTCGTGCCGGTCACATAGTCGATGCCCGTCAGGCTCGCGGCCTCGGGATCGGAGACGGCGGCATAAACAACGGGGGTCTTGGTGTCCTCAGCGGAGAGGGCAGAGATCTGCGCGGCGGTCGTCGCGATGGGGATGATGGCGTCGACCTGATCGGCGATCGCCTGATCGGACAGCTGCTTTAAGATGGTCTGATCGTTCTGGCCGGAGGTGATGTCGTACTCGATGGTCACATTATTGTCGGCTGCGATCTTGTCGAGCTCGGCGGCCACAGCGTTCGCAATCTCGTCGAGAGAGGCGTGGTCGAGCTGCTTGATGATGGCGACCTTGTAGGTCTTGCTGCTTTCGTCGCCGCCCTGCTGGGCATCGCTGCTGCCGTCGGGTTCCGTGGTCAGGGTAACGACTGTGCCGTAGGGCACCACACTCCCAACCTCAATATCCTGGCTGACAACACGGTCCGATGCACTGCCCGAAATTGCCACATTGACGCCGGAAACCTTGAGCATCTGTGCGGCAAAGGTTCCGGTTTTGCCGGTGGCATCCGGCACGGTGGTGGTGGCGTCGGTGGTGGACTGGGTATACAGGTAACCCGTGGAGCCTGCGGGCACCACGGTGCCGCCTGCGGGGTACTGATACACAACATCGCCGTCGCTGGTATCCACAAACCGGTGGGAAAGCCCGGCGGCGTTCATCTTGACCTGGGCGGAAGTCCAGCGGGTGCCAATGGCATTTGGCACTTCCACACTGCCGTTGCTATCATAAGAAGAATCCCGTTCAATGCCAAGATACGGCGCGATCTGGCTGATGATGTTGCCGGTAACAGGGGCCACAATCTGGGAAGCGTAGTCAAAGATCCAGCGCGGGTCATCCATCATGACCAGCACCAGAATTTCCGGGTCGTCCGCCGGAAAGATGGCGGCAAAGCTGATGGCCTTACGATAGTCGCCGTCCGGGCGGTACTTGTAAGCGCCTTTCCAGTCCAGCTGTTCTCCCGTACCGGATTTGCCGCCGATGCGGTAGCCCGCCACATAAGCGCTGGCACAACCGTGATAGTCCAGGTCATTGCTGGTACCGGTGTGACCCACGTTGTTTTCCATCATGGCGCGGATCTGCTCACTGACTTCCTCGCTGACGACCTGGCGCTTAATGTCGGGTT
>CAJLAN010000259.1 GCA_905204635.1 uncultured Collinsella sp.
CCGTGCCATTAAGGTGCGGCGGGCGCTTGTATACCAAGGCAACCTGCCTATAATGATGCAAGTCAAAAACGCCGAGCGCATCGCGCGCACTTGCATCAGGCATCCGAGAGGAGAAAACATACCCATGAAGGCACTCTACAATGACGGTTCGGTGGCCGAGCTCCCGCAGGACGAGGTCACGCACGTCATCCGTCACTCCGCCGCGCACATCATGGCTCAGGCCATCAAGCGCCTGTACCCCGAGGCCGACTTTGCCTACGGCCCCGCGACCGACAACGGCTTCTACTACGACGTCGACCTGCCCGAGGGCGTCAAGATCAGCGAGGACGACTTCCCCGCGATCGAGGCCGAGATGAAGAAGATCGTCAAGGAGAACCTCAAGTTCACCGTGTACGAGAAGCCCCGCGCCGAGGCCATCGCCCTTATGGAGGAGCGCGGCGAGAAGTACAAGGTCGAGCACATCGGCGACCTGGACGACGACGCCCGCATCACCTTCTACCAGCAGGGCGACTACATCGACATGTGCGTCGGCCCCCACATCTGCTACACCAAGGCTCTGAAGGCCTTTAAGCTCACCGGCGTCTCGGGCGCCTACTGGAAGGGCGACAAGGACAATAAGATGCTCACCCGCATCAACGGCGTCGCCTTTGCCACCAAGGAAGAGCTCGACGAGCACATGCACATGCTGGAGGAGGCCAAGAAGCGCGACCACCGCAAGATCGGCCGCGAGATGGACCTCTTTATGATGCGCGACGAGGCCCCCGGCTTCCCGTTCTTCCTGCCCAACGGCATGATCCTTAAGAACACGCTGCTGGACTACTGGCGCGAGATTCACCACAAGGCCGGCTACGTGGAGATCTCCACGCCGCTCATCATGAACAAGCAGCTGTGGAAGACCTCGGGCCACTGGGACCACTACAAGGACAACATGTACTCCACCGTCATTGACGACGAAGAGTACTGCATTAAGCCCATGAACTGCCCGGGTGGCGTGCTGGTGTACGCCTCCAAGCCGCACTCCTATCGCGAGCTGCCCATCCGCGCCGGCGAGATTGGCCTGGTGCACCGTCACGAGCTTCGCGGCGCCCTGCACGGCCTGTTCCGCGTGCGCTGCTTTAACCAGGACGACGCCCACCTGTTTGTGCGTCCCGACCAGCTGACCGACGAGATCGTGGGCGTGGTCAACCTCATCGACTCCGTGTATCAGAAGTTTGGCTTTAAGTATCACGTTGAGCTTTCCACCCGCCCCGAGGACTCCATGGGCTCCGACGAGGATTGGGCGCGCGCCGAGGAGGGCCTGCGCACCGCTCTGGAGAAGCTGGGCATGGACTACGAGGTCAACGAGGGCGACGGCGCCTTCTACGGCCCCAAGATCGACTTCCACCTGGAGGACTCGCTCGGCCGTACCTGGCAGTGCGGTACCGTACAGCTCGACTTCCAGATGCCGCTCAACTTTGACCTGGAGTACGTGGACGCCGACGGCACCAAGAAGCGCCCCATCATGCTGCACCGCGTATGCTTTGGCTCCATCGAGCGTTTCATCGGTATTCTGATTGAGCACTTTGCCGGCAAGTTCCCCACCTGGCTGGCTCCCGTACAGGTCAAGGCACTTCCCGTCTCTGAGAAGAGCCGCGACTACGCCCACGAGGTTTGCGCCAAGCTGGAAGAGGCCGGCATTCGCGTGGTCTGCGACGACCGCGACGAGAAGATCGGCTACAAAATCCGCGAGGCCCGCAGCATCGATCGCGTACCCTACATGCTCATTCTGGGCGAGAAGGAGGTCGAGGCCGGCAACATCTCCGTCCGCGATCGTTCCAACGAGACCGTTCAGATGAGCGTTGACGAGTTTGTTGCCAAGGTGACCGAGGAGATCAAGACTCGCGCCTAAGGCAAGCTGCACAACAATTAACAAAGGCGACCGTCCACAAAGGGCGGGCGCCTTTTTTTCTTACCAAAATAAGAAAAGCCGCTGGTTGAGCGGCTTTTTTTGTTGCACAAAAAGGTACAGGTTTTTGTAGGGGGGGGTATGGAGATGCACCTACTGGCAGTACATTTGCGTAATCTGGGCAAACGCTGATTAATTGCTCGTATAATGTCGTCTGTCGAAAGATATAAAAACCTGTACTTTTGCGATTGCGCCTAGCTGCGAGCGAGAAGCCTGTTCTAAACGCCCCTGCATTTGCGTGCATCGCAAAGCCAAAAGAGGGGGCGAGAACATGGAACAGACGGCACGGCGCCAAGAGCAGCTGCCGGGCGCTTTTAACGGCGCCAGCACCAACAACCAGCACGGCCGCGTCCGCTGGTATCTGGTCCACACCCCCAATGGAAAAGAGCGTGAGACCTGCGAAAAGGTTCGCCGCATTATCCCGCACAACCTGATGCAGGACGCTTTTGTGATGCAAAAGGAGTTCTGGTTTAAGCGGGACGGCGCCTGGTCGCTCCAGACCAAACCCATGTACAAGGAATATTTCTTCGTCGCAACGCACGATGCCGCCGCGCTCGATAGGGCTTTGGCTCAGTTGAGCTTTGGC
>CAJLAN010000260.1 GCA_905204635.1 uncultured Collinsella sp.
GAAGAGCAGCCTTGCGCAGACGTCCGTCGATGGGCAGGGGCTCCATGGGGAGCAGTCCGTTGGGGGTCACGGCTACCTGGGGCTCGGTGAACTCGTCTGCGAGCTCGACCTCGGAGAAATCGACCGAGGCGACGATGTCCTCGTGAACCTCGGCGGGTACATCGATGGGAGCTTGGTCGTTTGCCGCGGCAGGCGTGTCGAAGGAGCTGGTGCCGACAAAGGCGTCGACGCGTTCGTTTAGGTCGTTGAGGGTATCCATGGAGGCTCGATTCTATGCGATGGTGGCCGGCGCGATGCAGCCGGAATTGCGAATGCTAAATCGTTTGACGAGTTGATTTTTCCCCGCCGCACCATCCGTTAGACCGAAGGGCGGGAGAACGTGAAGGAGCTGTGGTGGCGAGGATCGAGGTGCTATCTTGAAAGTCCCGTTTAAAAGAGAGGTGACGCGGTATGGAATTGACAGCAATGTTTGGCTCGATTGGCCTGTGCGTGGGCGCAATCGTTGCCGCCGCGGTCATCTACTTTGTGGTCACGGCCATTAAGGGCAAAAGGGCCGAACGCAAGGAGCGCGCGATGCTTAAACAGCATCGCGACCAGCAGGGCAAACGCGCACAGAGATAGCTTGTTGAGTTTTTGATCCGTGCGCTAGCTGCGTTTTCGGATCAGGGCAATGTAGAAGCCCTCAAAATCGCGGCTAGGCGGAATGGTCAGCGTGCCGGGCATACCGTTGGCGATGGCCGAGACATGGCCGGCGGCGATGGCCTCGGTGAGTGCGTTGCACTCGATATGCGGCTCCTCGCCGGCATCCTGGGCGCGACGCGCTTCACTTTCGCTCGGTGTGCCGTCGAGGGGGATAAGCTCGCAATCCATGTGCTTGTCGAGGGCCTCTTGCAGGGCGTCCTCGTTTTCCTGCGGCATGATCGAACAGGTGGAATAGACGAGCGTGCCGCCCGGTTTGAGGGCTCCCATGGCGCGGTCCAGAAGCGCGCGCTGCGAGCGGGCGCACTTGACGAGCAGCTGCTCGGTGAGGCCGCGCAGGCTTTTCTCGTTGCCACTGATGACGGTGCCCGTGCCGGTGCAGGGAGCGTCGAGCAGGATGCGGTCAAAGCGGAAGAACTCGTCGAGCTCGCGTGCGTCGATGCGCATGACGGGCACGTTTTTGGCACCTTGGCGGTGGAGGTTGGACTCAAGCTTTTCGGCGCGGGGAATGCTCATCTCGCAGGCCGTGAGGTGTGCCTGGCCCTGGGTGAGGGCGGCGATCTGCGTCGTCTTGCCGCCAGGGGCTGCGCACATGTCCAGGATGTCCTCGCCTGCCTGGGCGCCCAACACCAAAGGCGGCATCATGGACGACAGGCTCTGTAGGTAGATCTTGCCGTCGCGGTAGATGTCGAGGTCCCATAGGTCGGAAACCTGGGCCTCGGGCAGGATAAAGGCGTCCGGATACCAAGCGACGGGGTTGTGGGCGATGCCGGCGGCACCGAGCGCCGCAGCGATGTCCTCGGCGGTCGCCTTGAGCGTGTTGGCGCGCAGCGTGACCGGGCGTGTGGCCGCGGCGCCGAAGCCCTCGATCATGAGCTCGGCATCGGCGGGCGCATAGGCGCCGGCGACCGTGTCGACCATAAAGCGCGGCAGGTCGGCGGCGCAGGGAAGGGCGGCAAGCTGGTCGGAAAGCTCGGTAGCGGCAAACTGCCTGAGCTTGAGCTCGGGCTTAACCTGCTTTTTCTGCTTACGACGACGCTGCTTGGACATCCGTCTTTCCTTCCACCTAAATGATTATTCTGGGACGGGGATTAAATAATCATTCCATGACTCCCGTCACAAAAAGACTGTACTGTGGCGCCCGGGAATGATTTTTTAATCCCCGTCCCAGAATAATCATTCCCGGGCGCGTTGCTACTAGCGTGCTTTAGTACTGGCTCTCGTGCTTGCTGAAGAAGTCGAAGCGCGGGGGCAGCGGCTTCACGCGGTGGTCGCCGGGCTTCTCGCCCAGGCTCTCTACGAACTCGTCCGTGGAGGCAAAGATGTTATCCCAGCTAAAGAAGGCGACCGGATCGACGTCGAAGTACTCGCAGATGAGTTCGCAGCCGGCCGGGACGATACCGTGCATCAGGACGGTCGCCACGCGCAGCTCGGTAAAGGCATCAACCAGGGCCTGCGTCATCGCTGCGTTTGCTTCGTCGCCCTCGAGCTTGTTGGCGGCCTTGGAGGCGTCGCTCCAGCGCTTGTTGGCGGCGCGCAGGTAGTCGTCGCACACGGCAAGCGCGCGGTGCGTCTCGAACTTGTACATGGCCTGCTCAAAGGCAAGAGCTGCCTGCTCGGCAGCCTCGACCACGGCGGCAGAGGCGGCACCGGCGGGGATGCAGCCGTTGCGATAGGGGCTCTCGTCGCCTTCCTTGACGGCGACGCCGTAGAAGCAGCTGCGGGCCAGACGGTTGAATACGCCGGTCAAAAGGGCGCTCTCCTTAAGGGCCGGATCGATAACGCGCTTGTCGTCGCAGGGG
>CAJLAN010000261.1 GCA_905204635.1 uncultured Collinsella sp.
TCGTAATGCCGCGACGGTGCAATGTCGCAGCCGCCCTGCGGGTGGCAAGGCGAAAAACGCAGCGAAACTTTTTCGAAGACGGGGCTTTGCCCCGTCTTCGATTGCTCTTACTTCAGCGCGGCGAGCAGGGCATCCACGCGGTCGGTCTTCTCCCAGGCAACGCCGAGATCTTCGCGGCCCATGTGGCCATAAGCGGCGAGCTGGCGGTAGATGGGGCGGCGCAGATCGAGGTCGCGGATGATGGCGGTCGGGCGCAGGTCGAAGACCTTCTCGACGGCCTCTTCGAGCTTACCGTCATCGACCTTGCCAGTGCCGAACGTCTCAACGAGCACGCTCACGGGATGCGCAACGCCGATAGCGTAGGCGAGCTGAACCTGGCACTTGTCGGCAAGGCCCGCGGCCACAATGTTCTTAGCGACATAGCGCGCGGCGTAAGCGGCACTGCGGTCGACCTTCGTCGGGTCCTTGCCGGAGAATGCGCCGCCGCCGTGCGGGGCACTGCCGCCGTAGGTGTCGACGATGATCTTGCGGCCGGTGAGGCCCGTGTCGCCCATGGGGCCGCCCACGACAAAGCGACCGGTGGGGTTCACGTAGATGTCGGCGTTGTCCCACGGCATGTTCTCGGCGGCCATGACCGGGGTGATGACGTGCTCGATGAGGTCGGCCTTGATCTTGCCCATGTCCTCGATCTCGGCAGCGTGCTGCGTGGAGATGACGATGGTCGTGACCTCGACGGGCTTGCCTTCCTCGTAGCGCACGGTGACCTGGGTCTTGCCGTCGGGACGCAGATAGGCGAGGGTGCCGTCGTGACGCACGGCGGCCAGGCGCTCGGCTAGGCGACTCGCCAGGTAGTGCGGCATGGGCATGAGGGTCTTGGTCTCGTTGGAGGCATAACCGAACATCATGCCCTGGTCGCCGGCACCGATCAGGTCGATCGGGTCGGTGGTAGCGCCGGTCTGGGTCTCGAAGGACTCGTCGACGCCCTGGGCGATATCGGGCGACTGCTCGTGGATGAGGCTCATGACGCCGCAGGTGTCGCAGTCAAAACCGAACTTGGCACGGTTGTAGCCAATGCGGCGGATGACGCCGCGGGCGATTTCCTGCACGTCGACGTAGGCCTGGGTGCGAATCTCGCCGGCTACAATGACGGTGCCGGTGGTCACGAGGGTCTCGCAGGCGCAGCGGACGTTCTCCACGTTGGCAGGCACGCCGTTGGGGGCGATGTAGCCCTGCTCCTGTAGCTCTATTTCTTTGGCGAGGATTGCGTCGAGGACGGCGTCGCTGATCTGGTCAGCGATCTTATCGGGATGACCTTCGGTCACCGACTCCGACGTAAAAACAAAGGACCCGTGTTGGGGCGGGATGGAACGAAGTTCTTCTGACATGATTGTCCTTTCAAAAACGTGTCCCGGCGACCGTTACCATTCCGCCGGGCTCTCTATGCAAGGGCACATCATAGCGCGTAAATCAAACATTCACACCCTTTCCGCACCTACTCATTGGGGACAGGCTTAAATGGCCGGCCGGGTACTCATTGGGGACAGGCTTAAACGAACAGTCTTACCTAAATGCCGACAGGTTGCCCAAAGACTGGTCATTTAAGTCTGTCCCCAATGAGTAGGTCAGTGCCCTTTGTGCGGAGGTTGCTTTGATGCTTTATACTGGTGCGGTTAGACATCCATCCTGCAATCGAGGAGATTTCCATGGCATCAGACGTTCGCGTCCGCTTTGCACCCTCACCGACGGGCAAGCTGCACATCGGCGGCGCCCGCACCGCTATCTATAACTGGGCTTTTGCCCGTGCTAACGGCGGCACGTTCATCCTGCGCATCGACGACACCGACCCCACCCGCTCCACCGACGAGAACACGCAGATCATCCTGCGCGCCATGCGTTGGCTGGGCCTGGACTGGGACGAGGGTCCCGAGGTGGGCGGCGACTTTGGCCCCTACGCCCAGACCGAGCGCCTGGACCTGTACAAGCAGGCCGCCCAGAAGCTTTGGGATGAGGGCAAGGCCTATCCCTGCTTCTGCACCAAGGAGCAGCTTGACGCCGACCGCAAGGCCGCGCAGGAGCGCAAGGATCCCTTTCAGGGCTATCAGCGCCGTTGCCGCGATCTTGATCCCGAGGAGGCCCGCCGCCGCATCGAGGCCGGCGAGTCCTACGTCCTGCGCATCAAGGTGCCCGAGGACCGCGGCGACGTCGTCATCCACGACGCCGTCCACGGCGAGGTAACCTTCGACGCCAAGGAGCTCGACGACTTTGTCATCTTCCGCTCTGATGGCACGCCCACGTACAACTTCGCGACCGTCGTCGATGACGCCATGATGAAGATCACCCACGTCATCCGCGGCGACGACCACCTGTCCAACACCCCGCGCCAGATCCTCATCTACGAGGCCCTCGGCTACGACGTGCCCACCTTCGCGCACCTGTCCATGATCTTGGGCTCCGACGGCCACAAGCTCTCCAAGCGTCACGGCGCCG
>CAJLAN010000262.1 GCA_905204635.1 uncultured Collinsella sp.
CCGCCGCCGATAACGGCAACGTTGCGCCCGCCGTCGTTGGCGATGGCCTGGGCGCGCAGCTTGGGCAGCACGGCGGTCATGGCCTCGCGGGCGGCCTTGAGCTTGCTGGCGCGAATCTGGGCGCCCTCGGGCTCGTAGAATGCGCGCTCGCAGGCACGGCCGCAGGGATGCGGGCAGATGGTGCCGGTGATGAACGGCAGGGCGTTGCGCTCGATGATGATGTTGAGCGCGTCCTCGTAGCGGCCCTCGTCCACAGCCGCCAAGTAGGCGGGAATATCCTGCTGAATGGGGCAGCTCGTACGGCACGGCGTGGTAAAGCAGTCGGAAAGCGGGCTCTTGCCGGCGACCTTGCGGTCGGGCAGCGGACGCAGCGGCTTTTTGTAGAGCGGGTTGGTAAGCGAATCGGTCTGGATCGCGGTCACGGCCTCGAGCGAGACGCCCGCGAACGGCTTGCCATCCAGGTCGGTAAACTCGCCAGCCATCTGGCTAAAGCGCTCGTAGCCACCGGGCTTGAGCACGTCGGTCGCCAGGGTAACGGGCCAAATGCCGGCATCGTACAGGGCGCGGATGTTGTAGACCGTGGCACCACCGGAGTAGCTGATGCGCAGCTTGCCATCGAACTGCTCGGTAATGCGACGGGCGGCCTCGATGGTCAGCGAGAACAGCGAACGGCCCGACATGTACATCTCGGTGGAGGGCAGCTCGTTTCTCGTCACGTCGACGGGGAAGGTGTTGGTGAGCTTGACGCCAAACTCCAGCCCGCGCTCGGCACACAGGGCAATCAGGCGCTCGAACATAGGCACGGCATCGACCCACTGCAGGTCCTCGCGGAAGTGCGTATCGTCGAAGACGATGTAATCAAAGCCCAGCTCGTTCAGACGCTGGCGGGCAAACTCATAGCCCAGCAGCGTGGGATTGCACTTGATGTAGGTGTTGAGGCCCTTCTCGGTGATCAGATAGGTCGCGATGCGCTCGATCTCCGCCGGCGGGCAGCCATGCAGCGTGGACTCGGTGATGGAGTTGGAGACGCGCGCCGGGATGGACTCGACAAATGCGGCGTCGACATGCTCAAACTTGTCCAGGTTAGCGAGCGCCCATGCGCGGCACTCGTTCCAGACGTCGGAGCCGCTGGCATCCTTCATGCCCTCGATGTAGGCGTCGACCTTGGGGCTCTTGATGCCCTCCAGGTCATAGCCCACGGACATGTTAAAGACAAAGCCGTCCGGGCTGCCCAGGCCGTACTCGCGAGCGATGAGGTGGCAGGCGAACCATGCCTTCACGTACTCGGCAAAAGCCTGCGGAACCTCGAGCTCGGTCGACCACTCGCAGTTGTAGCACTCGTCCTGCGCCACAATGCAGGGCTTGTTCACACACTTGGAGAGCTCCTCGCCGTCCATAACCTGAACGGTCTTAAGCTCAAAGAAGCGGGAACCGGCCACGTAGGATGCCACGATGTTCTGGGCAAGCTGCGTGTTGGGGCCGGCGGCCGGGCCAAACGGAGTCTCGATGCGCTCGTCAAAAATGGGAAGCGCGCCCTCCTGGTTGGTCGTGACCATCTTACGCACGCCAAAGATGGCGTCCTGGGTCTTATGCTCCTCGATGATCCAGTTCATCAGCTGCGAAAACGGGATCGGCCTCATGATGTCGCTCATAATGAGCTCCTCTCTGTAACGCCCGGCGAGACCGCGCGGCGGGCGCAAATACGGTGTAGCGCTAGCACAGCGCCGGCGACCCCGCGGAGGCCGCCTATACGCGCGTCAGATGCGGCGAAACATCCGGCGCGCGTGAATCTACTTGTGAATTAGTAGGTGCGATCGTTAAGCGTGCTCCAGAGCTTCTTGGACTCGGCCATGGTCCACGCGTTGATCTTGTCCTCATCAATGCCAACGAACTCGCGATCCTTGTACAGGACGCGGCCGTTGATGATGGTGGTGCGGCAGTTTTTGCCCATCATGCCAAAGAGCATGTGGCCGTCGATGTTCTCCTCGCTCAACGGCGTAAAAGGCTTGTAGTCCATAACGATGACGTCGGCGGCAGCGCCGGCCTCGAGCACACCAAGCTTGCGATCGAAGTACTTGCTGGCCATCTTGGCGTTGTTCTCGAACAGCATGGTCATGGCCTCGCACCAGCCCACGTTGGGCATAGCGGCGTTGTGGCGCTGAATGATCAGGAAGACCTTGAGGCTCTCGAGCATATCGTGGGTGTAGGCGTCGGTGCCCATGCACACGGGGATGCCGCGGCGGAAGAACTCGAGCACGGGGGCGCAGCCCACGGCGTTGCCCATATTAGATTCGGGGTTGTTGACGAGCCAGGTGCCGGACTCCTTGACGATATCCATCTCGGCGGGCGTCACGTGGATGCAGTGACCCAGCATGGTGTCGGGACCGAGCAGATTGTGCTGCAGCAGGCGCTCGACGGGGCTAATGCCACCGCGGTTGAGGCGGGAATCCCACACGTCGTTCATGCCCTCGCACACGTGGATGT
>CAJLAN010000263.1 GCA_905204635.1 uncultured Collinsella sp.
CCATCCGCCAGCCGGCGTCGCTGTGCGGCGTGGGGGGCTTTAAGCCCACGTATGGCGCCGTGAGCCGTTACGGCGTGGTTGCCTTTGGCTCGTCGCTCGACCAGGTGGGCCCCTTTGGCCGCACGGTCGAGGATGTCGCGCTGGCCATGAACGCGCTTACCGGTGCGGGCCACGATCCGTACGACTGCACCAGCCAGGATTGCGCCGTCGACTTTACCGAGCACCTCAACGACAGCATCGAGGGCAAGCGCGTGGGCATCATCCCCGCGTTTATGGAGGCCGAGGGCCTGACGCCCGAGGTCAAGGCCGCTGTTCAGCGCGCCGCCCAGGAGCTGCAGAACCAGGGCGCCGAGCTGGTCGAGGTCGACCTGCCGCACCTGGACGCCGCCATCGCCGCTTACTACGTCATCGGCCCGGCCGAGGCGTTCTCCAACCTGGCACGTTTCGACGGCATTCGCTACGGCTATCAGGAGGAGGGCTGCGCCAACTTGTCCGACCAGAGCTCGCTTTCGCGTGCCCACGGCTTTGGTGCCGAGGCCAAGCGCCGTCAGATGCTCGGCGCCTACCTGCTGAGCTCGGGCGTGTACGACAAGTACTACTACGCTGCGCAAAAGGCCCGCACGCTCATCACGCAGGACTACGACGCCGCGTATGCCAAGGTGGACACCATCCTCATGCCCGCCTCGCCGCGCACGGCCTTTAAGTTTGGCGAGATCAGCGACCCCACGCAGATGTACCTCTCCGATCTGTACACCATCTCGCTCAACATCTGCGGCAACGGTGGTATCTCAGTGCCGCTGGGCTTGGGCGAGGATACTCAGTTGCCCGTTTCTGCCCAGCTGGTTGGTCCGGCCTTTAAGGACCGTCAGCTGCTCACGTTTGCCCGCGCCCTGGAGCGCGGCTTTGCCGATGCCGCCACGGGTGCGCCCGCGCTTTCCGTCGCGCCCGATTTTGCCGGGAAGGGAGGCGAGCTGTAATGAAGGAGCTTTCCGAGGTCCTGCAGGATTGGGAGGCCGTGATCGGCCTGGAGATCCACACCGAGCTCACCGCACTCGATACCAAGATGTTCTGCAACTGCAAGCTCAGCCACGATGACGAGCCCAACGCCAACGTGTGCCCGGTGTGTCTGGGCCTGCCCGGCGCCCTGCCGGTGCCCAACAAGCGCGCCATCGAGAGCATCGTCAAGGCCGGTCTCGCCACCAGCTGCGAGATCCAGCGCCACTCGATGTTCTACCGCAAGCACTACTTTTATCCCGACATGGCCAAGAACTTCCAGACCACGCAGGGTCCGGTCGCCTTTGCCATGTACGGTCACCTGGATCTTGACGTGACAGGTCGCGGTGCCGCCGAGCGCCCCGACTGCGCGTTTGGTGAGGCCGAGGCGCAGAGTCTGGCGAGCGCCTCGGCCAACGCCGAGGGCCTGTCCACGTCCATGACGTCGACCATGCGCGAGGGCAACCAGCGCGCCGGCCACCTGGCCAGCTACGATGCGTCCAACTTGCAGATGCCTGAGCGTCGCGAGGACGGTTCCTACACGGTGCCCATCCGCATCCTGCGCATTCACATGGAGGAGGACGCCGCCAAGATGGTCCATGTGGGCGGCGCCGAGGGCCGCATTACCGCCGCGGCTGAGTCGCTCGTCGACTACAACCGCTGCGGCACGCCTTTGATTGAGCTCGTGACTGAGCCCGACTTGCGCACGCCCGAGGAGGCTCGCCTGTTTATGGAAAAGCTCCGTCGCATCTTTGTGACGCTGGGCATTTCGGACTGCTCCATGGAGAAGGGCTCCATGCGCTGCGACGGCAACGTGTCGCTGCGCCGCCGCGGCGAGACCAAGCTGGGCACCAAGACCGAGCTCAAGAACCTCAACTCGTTTAAGAGCCTGCACGATGGCCTTGCCTACGAGATCTGCCGCCAGGCCGAGGTGCTCGAGGAGGGCGGCATCATCTATCAGGAGACCCGCCACTGGGAGCCCAGTCGCAAGCGCACCGTGGTCATGCGTGTGAAGGAAACGGCAGACGACTATCGTCTGTTCCCCGACCCCGATCTGGCGCCGTTCGATCTGGACGACGAGTTCATCGACCGCTGCCGTGGCGAGATCCCCGAGCTTCCCGATGCCAAGCGCGTCCGTTTTGAGGCCGACTTTGGCATTAAGGCGGCCGACGCCGAGCAGATTGCCGGCGACCCCGAGTTTGCCGAGTTTTTTGAGGCCGCCGCTGCCGGTATGGCTGGCAAGGAGGCCCAGACGGTTGCAAACTTGCTGGTGAACGAGATGATCGCCTATCTTAAGGGCGCGGGCGTGTCGCTGACCGAGTCCGGTATCGCGCCGGCTCAGGTTGCGGCGCTGGCTAAGCTGCTGGCGACCGATGCTATCAGCTCCAACCAGGCGCACGAGGTCTTTGAGGCCATGGCCCAGACCGGCGACGACCCCAACAAGATCGTCGACGAGCGTGGTATGCGTCAGGTGAGCGATGC
>CAJLAN010000264.1 GCA_905204635.1 uncultured Collinsella sp.
CGCTCGTCAACCTCGACGATAAAGACGGCGGGGTGCACGCTCTTGATGGTGCCCATGCGCTCGACGACGCGGGTGCGGCCCATGTTGGCCTTCACCTTAACGCGATCGCCCACCATATCGGTCAGCTTCTCGTGGATGTCGTCGACGTGATTGACTTCCATCTCTTCCATGAACAGGGCCTCCAGAAGGTGCAATTCAAAAAGGGGATAATACCCCTAAGATAGACAAAACTCTAATACTATAGCACCCTGCTGCCGTCATACGCAAGTAGCTTAAAAAGCCCGGTCCCAAATTGACTACTTACAGACTATCGGTGTCCAAGACGATGGTGAACGGACCGTCGTTGACAAGATCGACTTTCATATCGGCGCCGAAGATGCCATGTGCTACTTGCTCGACGTCCTCGCGCACAAGCGTCAAGAAGTACTCGTAGAGCTCGTTGGCGACATCGGGGGCGCCGGCATCCGTAAACGACGGACGGCGGCCGTGGCGGCAGTCGGCAAACAGCGTGAACTGCGACACCACGAGCACCTCGCCGTCGACATCGGCAAGTGCCAGGTTGGTCTTGCCGTTCTCGTCCTCGTTGATACGCAGCCCGCGGAGCTTGCCCCACAGCTTGTCGGCCTCGGCACGCGTATCGCCATGGCCCACACCCAGCAGCACCAGGTAGCCGCGTCCAATGCGGCCCACGCACTCGCCGTCGACCGTCACGCCGGCGTTGAGTACGCGCTGCACCACCGCACGCACGGCCTACTCCTCGCCCGTCAGTTTGGCGGATAGGTGCTCGAGCGCATGGAATCGATGGCTGATGGCGTTCTTCTCGTCCGCCGTCAGCTCGGCCATGGTCTTGCCCGGCGTGTCGACCGGCAGGAACAGCGGGTCGTAGCCAAAGCCGTGATCGCCGCGGCCCTCGTGCGCGATAACGCCCTCGCAGGCGCCCTCACCATAGGTGACCAGACCATCCGTGTCGATGAGCGCGACGACACTCATAAAACGCGCGGTGCGATCCTCGTCTGCCACGCCTTCCAAGTTAACGAGCAGCTTGGCGTTGTTGGCGGCATCGTCGCCATGCACGCCCGCATAGCGCGCGCTATACACGCCCGGCTCGCCGTCCAGGGCATCAACGACCAAGCCCGAATCGTCGGCAATGGCCATAAGGCCCGTCTCCTCAACCGCGGCTTGGGCCTTGATGATGGCGTTCTCCAAAAACGTCGTGCCGTTTTCCTCGGGATCCTCAAAATCACCCAGCTGGCCGAGCGCCACAAAGCGCACCTCGGGCATGACCTTGCCCAAAATGGCCTCGATCTCGGTGAGCTTATGGGCGTTGCCCGTTGCCACGACGATGGTCGCCGCCGGGTCGAGGGTGTCGATGTCAATCTTCTCAAGTGCCATAACTGGCCTCCTTGTCTCTATAGCAAGCCGCGTGAGGGGCGTTTGGGCACTTGACCCCTCCCCTCTCAGGCGATCGGACCTTTCAACGCAGCATTTCAGCAGATAAAACCTACCAAAATAAACCTGTCCCTTTTGGCAGGTTAGGCGATGGCTTGGCGCTGAAGCTCGATGAGCTCGGCGATACCCTTGTCGCCCAGGTCGAGCAGGGCGTTGAGGCGCTTGCGGTCAAAGGGCGCCTGCTCGCCGGTGCCCTGGAGCTCGATCATCTCGCCGGTGTCGGTGGCGACGAGGTTCATGTCGACCTCGGCGTGACTGTCCTCGGAATAATCGAGGTCAAGCAGCGTATTGCCGTCGACAACGCCCATGGAGATGGCAGCCACCTGGCCGATAAGCGGGATGCGCTCGATCTTGCCCGCCTCGACCCACATGGCGAGGGCGTCGTGCAGCGCCACCCAGGCGCCGGTGATGCTCGCTGTACGCGTGCCGCCATCGGCCTGAATCACATCGCAGTCGACGGTGACGGTGTACTCGCCGAGCGACTTCATGTTGACAACGGTACGCAGGCTGCGGCCAATGAGGCGCTCGATCTCCATGGAGCGACCCTTGCGGTTGGCGTGCTCGCGCTTGCAGCGCTTGCCGGTCGACGCCGGCAGCATGGCGTATTCCGCGGTCACCCAGCCGGCCTTAGCTCCCTTTCGCCAGCCCGGCACGCCCTCCTCGATAGTGGCGGCGCACAGCACGCGCGTGTCACCGAACTCGGCCAAACCCGAGCCGTGGGCGTGCTTCATGACGCCACGGGTGAGCTTAACGGGGCGCAACTCGTTGGCGGCGCGATCGTTGGCGCGGTTGACCTGCATGTACTCCATAGAAATTTCCTTTCGGCAAAAGATGTGGCGAAGGCTTTGGCGGCTGCCTTACATCTATTTCAGCTCATCGATATCGATATGTTCGATGCTCTTGAGCGGCTGACCAAAGATAAAGCTGCCCGCCACCGCAAACTCGGCAATGTTATCGGCCGTCGTGGCAAAACGATGCTGCGGCTCGGCGGCGTCGCCCGCC
>CAJLAN010000265.1 GCA_905204635.1 uncultured Collinsella sp.
CGTAGGCATCGAGCCGCTCGTCCTCGAGCGAATCAATTCGCAGAACCTCAACGGCATCAGTCATAGCAGCCAGCCCGCACCCTTCTTTACAGCACGTCTATACCAAACGAGGCGACGCTAAGCGCCGCCCCATGCATTCAATCAACCCGATGATACCGTTCACGCCAGACGATTTACGCCTCAACGCGACGATACGTCACGAACTCATAATCGACACCCTCATCGCCCTCGCCAGAGGCAATCGTGGCAACCCCGTCGCGCCGCGCAACTTCCCACGCAGGATCGGCGTCCAAATTGGGAAAATACGTGTCCACAGGATGGACGCAGTGGTTATGCGTGACCTCGGCCTCCACGCAGTACGGCAAAAATTGCCGATAGACATCGCCGCCGCCGATCACCCACGCAACGGGCTCATCGGCTACCGCGGCGAGCGCCTCGTCAACGCTATGCACCACGTCAACGTCCTCGGGCGCAAAGCTATCGTCGCGCGTAAGCACGATATTGCGACGGTTCTTGAGTGGACGCCCACCGGGAAAACTCAGCAGCGTCTTGCGCCCCATGATGACCGGGCAGCCCTTGGTGCAGGCCACAAAATGGCGCATGTCGGCGCGATTGGACACCACCATGTCGCCCTCGCACCCAATGCCCCAATCGTCACACACGGCAACGATAGCAGATAGCTTACACGTCATGAGCACCACCTACACCGCAATGGGAATGTTCTTGACCTGCGGACCGTGCTCGTAGCCCTCCACAATCAGGTCGTCGGTCGTAAACGCATAGAAATCGTGCACGTCGGGGTTAAGCGTTACCTTAGGCGCCACAAACTGCGGACGCTCGATAAGTTCGCGGACGATATCGACATGACGGTCGTAGATATGGGCGTCGGCGATCACATGCAGCAGCTCGCCGGGAATCATATCGATCGACTGCGCAACCATCATCAGCAAGATGGCGTACTGGCACACATTCCAGTTGTTCGCGGCCAAAATGTCCTGGCTGCGCTGGTTGAGAATCATGTTGAGCGTCGGCTTGTCGTCCTGCGGGCGCTGCGTGACGTTATAGGTCACGCTGTACGCGCACGGATACAGGTGCATCTCGGACAGGTCGCTAAACACATACGTGTTGGTCATGATGCGGCGACTGTACGGTGTGTGCTTAAGATCGTACAGCACTCGGTCCATCTGGTCGAAATCGCCCTCGGCATAATGGCTCTTCTGGCCAATCTGGTACCCGTAGGCCTTGCCGATGGAGCCGGTCTCGTCGGCCCACTCATCCCAGATATGACTGTTGAGATCATGCACGTTATTGGACTTCTTTTGATAGATCCACAGGATCTCGTCCATGGCGGACTTGAGCGCCGTGCGGCGCAGGGTAAGCGCGGGGAACTCCTCGCGCAGGTCGTAGCGCGCCGTGACGCCAAAGTTTTTAATGGTATAGGCAGGGGTGCCGTCCTCCCACACCGGGCGGACCTTTTGGCCCTCGGTGGTGGTGCCATGGTCCAAGATATCGCGGCACATGGTTACAAACTGTTGATCAGCTTTGCTCATTGACCCTCCTGTCAGTCGCCTACAAGCGAGATTCATTGTAGCCCAGGCGCACGCGGCCCCACAGCCCAAACATAAGCCCTCATTTTCTGACATATGCCAGAAATTCCTTGCGCAAATCCGCACGTTCGCTATTCTATTGTTGACATATGTCAGATTTGGAGAGTGTATGGCTGGAAGACGCGAAAAACTGCGCCGCGTTGGGATCATCCCCGAATATCGCGGCTTTACCCCCGATGGCCTTGCCAGCGGAGACGCTATCGATATGACGGTCGATGAGCTCGAAGTACTGCGCCTGTGCGATCTGGAGGGCCTCAATCAGGAGGCCGTCGCCCTGCACATGGGTATCGCCCGCGCCACGGTGGCGGCAATCAGCAGTCGCGCGCATCGCAAGGTGGCAAACGCGCTGGTCAATGGACGGGCGATCGTCATCGAAGGCGGCAACATCGCGTACTCCCCCATCACCACGACGACGGCCGCATGGCCAGCAAAGGAGGTCGGCACCATGAGGGTGGCAACAACGTACGACAACGGCAACATCTTTATGCACTTTGGCCGCAGCGAGCAGTTCAAGATCTACGACATCCAGGATGGCAAGGTGCTCAACGAGCAGGTCGTAGGCACCGGTGGAACCGGCCACGGCGCCTTGGCGGGCCTGCTTGCCAACGGTGGCGTTGACACGCTCATTTGCGGCGGTATCGGCGGCGGCGCTATCAACGCGCTTGCCCAAGCCGGCATCACGGTCTATGCGGGCGCCCAGGGCAGCTGCGATGCCTGCGTCGAGGCCCTCATTGCCGGAACGCTCGCTCAGAACGGCAAGGCCACCTGCGACTGCCATGGACATGATCACGAGCACATCCACGAGCATGGCGAGTCCTGCGGCTGCCCCGG
>CAJLAN010000266.1 GCA_905204635.1 uncultured Collinsella sp.
CCCCCCTGCCGCAGGGCGTAGTGGTGCCCGATGCCAACCTGGCCGTGTTCTCGATCGCCGACCTCAACGCCCGCATGGACGCCAACCGCGCGCGCAGCCGCCGCAAGGTGGACATTACGCAGATCACGTTCCCGTTTAAGCCGGGCGACTACGTGGTGCACGCCACTCACGGCATCGCGCTCTTTAGCGAGATCGCGCGCCAGGAAGTGGGCGGCAAGGAGCGCGACTACTTTTTGCTGGAATATGCCGACGGCGACAAACTCTACGTGCCGCTCGAGCAGGTCGACCGCATCACGCGATACGTCGGTCCCGACGGTGACAAGCCGCGCCTGACCAGGCTCAACACTGCCGACTGGACGCGTGCCACGAACAAGGCGCGCAAGAACGCCAAAAAGCTGGCGTTTGACCTGGTCGATCTGTATACGCGCCGTTCGTCGATTACCGGTATCGCCTGCCCGCCCGACACGCCCGAGCAGATCGAGATGGAGGAGAGTTTCCCTTACGACGAGACGCGCGACCAGCTGGAGGCCATCGCCGATATTAAGGCCGACATGGAGGCGCCCAAGCCCATGGACCGCCTGCTGTGCGGCGATGTGGGCTTTGGCAAGACCGAGGTCGCCCTGCGCGCGGCGTTTAAGTGCGTTGACTCCGGCCGCCAGGTCATGGTGCTCTGCCCCACGACCATTCTTGCGCAGCAGCACTATGAGACGTTCTTTGAGCGCTTTGCCCCGTTTGGCCTCGAGGTCGAGGTGCTCAGCCGCTTCCGCACGCCGGCGCAGCAAAAGCGCGCGCTCAAGGCGTTTGCCGAGGGCACGATCGACGTGCTCATCGGCACGCATCGTCTGCTTTCGGCCGATGTGAACCCCAAGAACCTGGGCCTGGTGATCATCGACGAGGAGCAGCGCTTTGGCGTGCAGCACAAGGAGCAGCTCAAGAACCTGCGCGAGCAGATTGACGTACTCACGCTTTCGGCAACGCCGATTCCGCGAACCATGCAGATGGCCACGAGTGGCGTGCGCGACATGAGCCTAATCACCACACCGCCGACCGGGCGTCGTCCCGTGATCGTGCACGTGGGGGAGTACGACCCCGACGTGGTGAGCGCGGCGATTCGCCTGGAGGTGGGTCGCGGCGGCCAGGTGTACTACGTGTCCAACCGCGTCAAGACCATCGACGACGCCGTGGCGCGCGTGCACGAGGCCGCGCCCGAGGCGCGCGTGGGTGTGGCACACGGCAAGATGAGCCCGCGTGAGGTCGAGGACGTGATGATCGAGTTCGCGACCAAAAAGATCGACGTGCTCATCGCCACGACCATCGTGGAGAGCGGCATCGACAACGCGACCGCCAACACGCTGATCATCGAGGACTCGCAGCGCTTGGGCCTGGCACAGCTCTACCAGCTCAAGGGCCGTGTGGGCCGCTCTGCCACGCAGGCCTACGCGTACTTTATGTTCCCGGGCGAGCTGCCGCTCACCGAGGAGGCCACGGCGCGCCTGACCGCACTTTCCGAGTTCCAGGACCTGGGCAGCGGCATGCGCATCGCCATGCGCGACCTGGAGATTCGCGGCGCCGGCTCGCTTATGGGCGCCGAGCAGCATGGCAACCTGTCGAGCGTGGGCTTTGACCTGTTTACGCAGATGCTGGGCCAGGCTGTGGCCGAGGCGCGCGGCGATGACGATGCCGGCGTGGAGGCGGCGAGCGTGGGCATTAACCTGCCGGCCGACTACTTCTTGTCCGAGGAGTACCTGCCGGCGGTGGACCAGCGCGTGCTCGTGTACCGCAAACTCGCGGCGGCCGAGGACCTGGAGAGTATCGACGAGGTGCAGGAAGAGACTGAGGCCGCGCACGGTGAGCTGCCGTTGGCGGGGCTTAACTTGTTCAACCGCGCTCGCATCCGCATTCGCGGCGAGCGCTTGGGGCTCGAGAGCGTCACGCTCAGCGGTGGACGCATTACCTTCCTGGGGGTTGACGTTCCCAAGAAGGTGGCCTTTGAGCTTAAGACCCGCTATGGCGCGGTGAACTTTCCCAAGAGCCGCAAACTGTCGGTGCCCTACAAGGCGGGTGCCGGCGCGGGCAGCGGCCTGGGTCGCGGTCTCGACGCCAGCGACGGCACCGGCCCCGTGGCCGCGGCACTCATGCTGCTGCAGCAATTAGGCACGAGCGACGATGACTAACAAGTAGGGGCGTGGCGGGGCATAGCTACCAGTTGTTCTTTGCCCCGCCACCTCGCAGGTTGATTCCAGCCCCATCGAAAGGAAAGCATGTTCGGATACATCTATAAGAAAGATGTCGCCATTATCGCGGTTGTCCTGTGTCTTTGTCTGGGCGTGGGCAGCTTCTTCGATTATCAGATCTCGAGCGCGCTGTTCAACATCGGCAGCATGTACGGCCGCTTTATCGAGGCGG
>CAJLAN010000267.1 GCA_905204635.1 uncultured Collinsella sp.
CGGCCAGGGAATCCAAGTCGGAGCGCAGGGCCAGCCACTCCATGAGTGCCGGCAGCGCCTTACAGGTGAGCGGACCATAGGTGCGCTCAATCTCGTCGGCATGCACGGCACCCGCCGGCATCCCCGTCGGCGCGGCATACGCGTTGCCCGCGATGGCGGCGGCCAGGGCATCCTGCGGCGAGAGCGCCGGGGCGGCTAGGCTATCGAGCGGATTGGAACCTGCGGCATCGCGCGCGCCGACGAGTGCCTCAAACGAGGATACCGGGGCAAATGGCCCCGGTTCGGGCGCGGGCGCGCTCACCACGACGGGCTCGGCGCCGGCAGGCACGTCGGCAACACCAGCTGCGCGCAGCTCTTCCAAGCTCTCGAGCGTACCCTCGATGTCCTCGTGCGTCTCCTCAAATTCGGCAGCGACGCCCAGGAATTCCTGGATGTTCTCGGCACGGCTCTCAGACTCCATGGTGCCCTCGGCGCGAAACGCCTGCAGCAGACCCGTCTTATCGACAATCATCTCGACGACGTCCTTGAGCTCGCCGTCCATGCGGCGGCCCTCGCGCACCAGCGACACAAAGCTTGACAGGCCATTGCGGACCTTGGCGCTAAACATGCCGGTTTCGGCACACGCAATCTCGCAAGCCTGGAAGAACGAGCAACGGTTGTCGCGCGCCAGCTGCTCGATTTTTTGGATCGAGGTGGAGCCGATGCCACGGCGCGGTGTGTTGATGACGCGCTTGACGCTCATCTCGTCGGCCGGGTTCACGATCATCTTAAGGTAGGCCATGACATCACGGATCTCGGCACGGTCGAAGAATCGCGTGCCGCCCACGATCTTGTAGGGCACGCCCGCGCGCAGGAACATATCTTCGAGGATACGCGACTGGGCGTTGGTGCGATAGAACACGGCAATGTCGTCGTAGCTCGTGCCTTTGGCATGCAGCTTCTCGATCTCGCCGGCAATCCAGCGACCCTCGTCGCGTTCGTCGCTCGCCTGGAAGGCCTGGATCTTCTCGCCATCGCCCTCGGCCGTAAACAGGCGCTTGTCCTTGCGCTGCGAGTTGTGGCGCACCACGGCGTTGGCGGCGCTCAGGATGTGACCCGTAGAGCGATAGTTCTGCTCCAGCTTGACGGTCTTGCAGTTTTTAAAGTCCTTCTCAAAGTCCAGGATGTTGGTGATGTCGGCGCCACGCCAGCTGTAAATGGACTGGTCATCGTCGCCCACGACCATGAGGTTTTGGTACTTAGCGGCCAGCAGGTTGGCGATTTCGTACTGGACGTGGTTGGTGTCCTGATACTCGTCGACGCTAATGTAGCGGAAGCGCTCTTGGTACTTATCGAGCACCTCGGGACGGGTGCGCAGCAGCTCGAGCGCGCGCACGAGCAGGTCGTCAAAGTCCATCGCATTGGCGGCGCGCAGGCGGCGCTCCAGCTCTAGGTAGACCTGCGCGGCCTTTTTGTCGTTGGGGCTATCGGCACTCTTGAGCATGTCCTCGGGGCCGATCATGGCGTTTTTGGCCGAGCTAATCTTGCTGCGGATCATGTTGATGGGGAACTGCTTTTGCTCGATGCCGAGCGCCTGCATAATGTCGCGCACCATGCGCTTTGAGTCATCGTCATCGTAGATGGTGAACTGGCCGGTGTAGCCCAACAGGTCGGCGTCCTCGCGCAGCATGCGCACGCACATAGCATGGAAGGTACACACCCACATGCCACGGGTGCCGCTGGGAATGAGTGCCGCCAGACGCTCGCGCATCTCTGCCGCGGCCTTGTTGGTAAACGTAATGGCAAGAACCTGCCAAGGCTTAACACCCAGGTCGCCGAGCATATGTGCGATGCGGAAGGTCAAGACGCGGGTCTTGCCCGAGCCGGCGCCGGCGAGCACCAGCAACGGGCCCTCGGTGGACAGGACCGCCTCGCGCTGGGCGGGATTAAGGCTGTCGATGTCGACGAGCGGTTTGGCGGGCTTGGGCGCCGGCGCGGGAGCGTCGTAGATGTCGAGCGGAACGAGCTCGGGCTCCGGCGCAGCGGGGGCGGTGTATGCATCGAGCGGCACGGGTTCCGGCGCGGGCGGTACGGGTACCGCGGCGTTCTTTTCCCAGGGCAGGGGCTGGGTCATGGGCGACTCCTCATCTGACGGACGGCGCGCCTGCGGGCAGCGCCATAGTTTGAGCCGTACCAGTATACCGAGCCGCGCGGACACCGACGCAAATCACACCACGACTCCGTGCGCCACCGTCAGACCCGCCCCAGCGGATTTGGCGCAATGGGGTCAGGTTGCTTTGCACCAATCTATTGACAATCACGGAACCGCCGATGTCATGGCCACGGTAGCGAGCGGCGGCCAGGGCGAACAAATTGGCATGAAAAGAGGCCGGCATAGACCTTTTGGTCATGCC
>CAJLAN010000268.1 GCA_905204635.1 uncultured Collinsella sp.
TAACCGTCCGCAAGGCAGGTTCCCCAAAATTCCGGGTTTGAGCACGGCCGGGCAATCGCCGCTCGTCGTGCATCGATACCGCTGTTATCCGTTTTTGGTTCGAGAGGGGAACCGTTATGGCTGAAGAATTCGATTTCCATCCGATGTGGGAGAGCCTCGGCATGAATCTTGCCGACCACGACATGCTGCTGGGCGCCGTGGGCCAGATGTACGGCGATATGTTCCTGACGCAGAACAATCGCCCCAAGTCCACGTCCTACCTGGATTTTGTCACCACCAACATCCACAGCGGCCGTATTAAGGAGATGCTCGACAAGAAGGAGGCCGGCGAGGCCACCAAGATTGTTGGCAGCTTCTGCGTCTACGTGCCCGAGGAGATCGTGCTCGCCTGCGACGGGATCCCTGTGGGCCTGTGGTCGGGGGCCGACTGGGCAACCGATAAGGTCGAGGAGCACCTGCCGCGCAACACCTGTCCGCTTATCAAGAGCTTTGCCGGCTTTAAGCTGGGCGAGGTCTGCCCCTACATTGAGTCGAGTGACCTGGTGGTGGGCGAGAACACCTGCGATGGCAAGAAGAAGGCCTACGAGTTCTTTGCCACGCAAAAGAACATGTACGTCATGGATATCCCCAACGTACACGACGAGTCGACGCTCGTGACCTGGAAGGCCGAGGTCAAGAAGCTTGCCGCCAAGATCGAGGAAGAGTGCGGCGTCAAGATTACGCCCGAGCGCCTGAAGGCTGCCATCCACGCCGTCAACGAGAAGCGTCGCGCCCTGCAGCGTCTGGCTGCCACGCGCGCTGCCGACCCGGCGCCCGTCAGCGGTCTCGATAGTCTGCTGACCGTTCAGGCCGCCTTTATGGATGACACGCCGCGCCTGACCGGCGCCATCAACGAGATGGCGGCTGAGTGCGAGCAGCGCGTTGAGGCCGGTGAGGGTGTGGCGCCCAAGGGCACCAAGCGCATCCTGTACACCGGTACGCCCATGGCCGTGCCCAACTGGAAGCTGTTCAACCTCATCGAGAAGGCCGGCGGCGTCGTGGTGGGCGAGGAGTCCTGCACGGGCTCGCGCTACTACAAGGATCTGGTCGACGAGTCCGGCGAGACGGTCGACGAGATGCTCGACGCCATCGCCGAGCGCTACTTTAAGATCAACTGCGCTGTCTTTACGCCCAACGACCAGCGTATGAAGGACATTGTCCAGATGGCCAAGGACCTGCATGCCGACGGTATCGTCGACGTGGCCCTGCAGTTCTGCACGCTCTACGAGATGGAGTCGTTTGCCGTGGAGAAGGCCGCCGAGGAGGCCGGCATTCCGTTCATGCACATCACGACCGACTACGCCGGCGAGGATGCGGGGCAATTGCAGACGCGCATTGAAGCTTTCTTGGAAACCATTTAGGACTATCCGTCCCGGCGGCTTCCCCAGGCACCCGATCTTGCCGTTCAAACCGTCGCTTGCGTACAAAAGTACGTGGCGCTCCTCCTTCACGGCGACCTCGGGCACCTGGGAAAGCCGTTTCCTTGGTTGGTTAAAAGGTTTAGGAGTTATATGTCGGAAAATATTGAGCAGCCGTTGCCCAGCACGTTTGAGGAGTTCAACGAGCAGCGCAAGGCCGCGTTTATTCGCGTTAAGGATTACAAGCAGGCGGGTAATCGCCTGGTCGGTTTTTTGTGCAGCTATACGCCGCTCGAGATTGTCGATGCCGCGGGGGCTGCGAGCGTGGCGCTGTGCGGCACGTCCGATGAGGTGATTCCCGAGGCCGAGAAGGTGCTGCCGGCAAATCTGTGTCCGCTCATCAAATCGACGTACGGCTTTGCCTACTCGCAAAAGTGCCCGTTTACGTACTTTAGCGACATGATCATTGGCGAGACCACCTGCGACGGCAAGAAGAAGATGTACGAGTTACTCAACGAGCTCAAGCGCACGCACATTCTGCATCTTCCGCAGGGTCGCGATCGCGCCTACGAGCGTGAAGGCTGGTACGAGGAGTGCCGCCTGCTCAAGGAGGAGCTCGAGAACTTCTACGGCATCACGATCACCGATGACGACCTGCGCGCCGCCGTGCGCCGTCGCAACCGCTTGCGTGCGGCCCAGCTCGAGATGTTTGCGCTGCAGGCCAACCAGCCGGCGGCCATGAGCGGCGTCGACCTGATGAGCACTATGTTTGCCGGTACGTTCAGCTTTGATATTGAGGCCTATACGCAGCAGCTGGAGCAAAAGGTTGCCAAGCTGCGCGAGGCCTACGACGCGGGCGAGCGCCCGGTTGCGGCGGATGCTAAGCGCATTCTGATCACCGGTTGCCCGGTGGGCGGTGTGATCAACAAGATCGGCCGCACCATCGAGTCCAACGGCGG
>CAJLAN010000269.1 GCA_905204635.1 uncultured Collinsella sp.
CCGCGTGCCCAGCCTCAACATCGCGCTCTTCAATGACCTGCGAGCCACGCCGAACAGCAGACCGCCACATGTAATATCCCACCAGCTGAACCATATAGGGATGCCCCATGCTCTTGTGTGCCGCAAGGTCCGCCGTCTCCGTGTCAACGTAAAGACCAGCGTCTTTGACCGTCTGGATATATGAATCGCGCACTTTGGGCAAAGAAATCGCCCCCAGCGTACGCTGCTGGGCGCGGCGCAGAAACGTTACGCTCGGCTCTTCGAGCAAGTCCTCAACCATACTGGGCAAGCCGGCAAAAACCAGCGCAAGACCGCGCTGGTCGCTATCGGGCAAGCCCGTGGCATCTTGGTCTCCAAGCACTTGCTGATAGAGAACGGCCAGCGCCGCCAGCTCCTCGATAGACGCAGACTGCGCCTCGTCAATCGCAAACAGTATGCCCTTGCCTGGCCCGAGTTTCTTGAGGCGTTCGTTGACCAGCCCTCGCAACGTCTCGCCTTTTGCTCGCGCCGCCTCAACCGACATCCGACCAAACGACGGACCGAACTCCATTGACGTCACAACAGGCTTATTCGAGCGAAGCGCCTCGGCCAAGCGGTCGCATAAGCCAAGCGAAGCGGAATCGGAAACAACCGCCCATCCGCGCTCGCTGGCCAGACGTTGCAGCTCCCGCAGGAGAACTGTCTTGCCGCAGCCGCGGTTTCCCGTAATGAGCATGAGCCTGCCCGGCGCTCCGGCGCCGTTATCGAGCCCTTCCTCGAAATCTTCGATGACCGACTCGCGACCTATGAGTATCGGAGGCCGCTTGCCAGCCGTGGGCTTAAAGGGATTTGGATTCATGTCGGCCTCCTCGGATTGGCAAACCTAGTAATAGTTATACCAACTTATACCGAGTTATACCAATAGCATGTGAAAAAGGAATTGTCCTTTTGTCACATGTGGCCGAAAAACTCGGCATCTGCTGCTCGCCAGGGGCGGAAGGTGGCGGGATCGATCTTTACGTGCGCCGCAGCGGGTACGTTGTACCATTTGACCGTGTAACCGGCGCCGTGAGAGCAAAAGACCGAATCGGGCGTGTTGGGCAGATCGGCCTCGGGCTCATAGGCGGCCGTCTCGATTACGCGCTCGGCATCATGGCAAGCCGTATAGCCGGCGAACTCCAGGTACAGATGACCGCGACCGCTCGTGTAGGCAGCCACCTCCAGCGCGTAATCCTGCACCTCGGATGCCGGCACGCAACCCACAAGCTTCGCCCGGTCTCCCGCCATCGTCGGCGGCTCGTACTCGGCACCCATGCGCGTGGCATCCGAGAGCGCCCGGCCCACGCACTCCCCCGGTACCTCGAGCTCAAAGCGATACCACGGCTCCAGCAGCACCGCCGCGCCGACCTCACGCGCCTGCATGAGCCCCTGGCGAATCGCGCGGTACGTGGCCTGACGAAAATCACCGCCCTCGGTATGCTTGGCATGCGCGCGGCCGCCCGTGAGCGTAATGCGTACATCGGTGATGGGCGAGCCGGTCAGCACGCCCAGGTGATCGCGCTCCATGGCGTTGGTGAGCGCCAAACGCTGCCAGTTAAGATCGAGCTCGTCGGTCGAGGTCACGGTGCCAAACTGCACGCCTGAGCCCGCTGGCAGCGGCTCCAGGCGCAAGTGCACCTCGGCATAGTGGCGCAGTGGCTCAAAGTGGCCCACGCCCTCGACCGGCTGCGAAATAGTCTCCTTATAGAGAATGCCGCCAGACTCAAACGCAACCGAAAGGCCAAAGCGATCGGCCAACACCCGCTGCACGACCTCGAGTTGCACGGCGCCCATCAACTGCAAATGAATCTGCTCAAGATGCGTATTCCAGCTTACGCCGAGCATGGGATCTTCATCCGCCAGCTCAGTCAACGCTTTGAACACCGCGTGGACATCGTGTTCGCCCGGAAGCACCGTATAGGTGAGGACCGGCGCAATGACGGGCGCATCGCTCGCAGGTTCCGCGCCCAGGGCATCACCCGGGCGAACGTGCGCAAGACCCGTCACGGCACAAATACCGCCAGCAGCAACTTCTTGGGCAAGCTCATACTTTTCGCCGTTATAGATGCGCACCTGGTCGATCTTTTGCTCCCATGCCTCGGCGCCGGAACGTCCGTCAATCATCTGCTTGGCATGCAGCGTGCCGCCGGTCACTTTAACCCAAGCCAAGTGCTCGCCGCGATCCCCGCGGCTGACACGATAGACGCGCGCGGCAAACTCCGGAAGCCATGCCTGTTCACGCATCAGCGCGCATATGTCGTCCAGCAGCTCGTCCACGCCTTGGTCCTTGAGCGCCGACCCGGCAAAGCA
>CAJLAN010000270.1 GCA_905204635.1 uncultured Collinsella sp.
CAGCCTCAAGCGCCTCGGCGACCATAAGGCCACAAGCGATGATGGTCACATCGGACCCCTCGCGCACGACCACGCCGCGACCAATCTTGAACTCATAGTCCTCGCAGTCGTTGATGACCGGTGTTGCCAGGCGGCCGAAGCGCATGTAAACCGGGCCCTCAAACTCATAGGCGGCGCGCACACAGGCACGAGCCTCGACGTCGTCGGCGGGAACGACCACCGTCATACCCGGAATCGTGCGCATGAGTGCGATATCCTCGCAGCACTGGTGCGTGGCGCCGTCCTCGCCCACCGAAATGCCGGCATGAGTAGCGCCAATCTTGACGTTGAGGTGCGGGTAGCCGATGGAATTGCGGACCTGCTCGTAGGCGCGACCGGCAGCAAACATCGCAAAGGTGCTCGCAAAAGCAACGCGGCCCGTGGTCGCGATGCCGGCGGCAAGACCCATCAGGTTGCTCTCGGCAATGCCGGCGTCGTAGAAGCGCTCAGGGTGCGCAGCCTTAAACTTACCGGTCTGCGTGGCGGCGGCCAGGTCGGCATCGAGAACCACAAAGTCATCGCGCTCATTGCCCAGCTCGACAAGTGCCTCGCCATAGCTAACGCGCGTGGCGACTTTCTTGACGTCTGCCATTAGAGCTCCTCCCCTGCTGCTGCGAGCTCGGCCATGGCCTGCTCAAACTGTTCATCGTTGGGTGCCTTGCCGTGCCAGCCCACCTGGTTTTCCATAAAGGAGACGCCCTTGCCCTTCACCGTCTCGGCGATAATGGCCACGGGCGAGTCGCTCACTTTGCGGGCCTCGGCAAAGGCGGCGGCAATCTGCGCCATGTCGTTACCGTCGGCGAGCTCGATCACATGCCACTTAAAGGCGCGGAACTTGTCAGCGAGCGGCATGGCCGAGTTGACTTCATCGATCGTGCCGTCAATCTGCAAGCCGTTGTGGTCGACAACGGCAACAAGATTGTCGAGCGCATGGTTGCCGGCGAACATGGCCGCCTCCCACACCTGGCCTTCCTCGCACTCACCGTCGCCCAGCAACGTGTAGACACGGTAGCCGTCGCCCCAGTGCTTAGCGGCAAGCGCCATTCCAACTGCAGCAGAGATGCCCTGACCGAGCGATCCGGTGGACATATCGATGCCAGGGGCGTCGTTCATGTTGGGATGGCCCTGCAGTCGGCTGCCAATATGACGGAGCGTCTCGAGCTCTTCGACGGGAAAATAGCCGCGATTTGCCAACACCGAATACAGGCCCGGCGCCGCGTGACCCTTGGAGAGCACAAAGCGATCGCGATCGGCCTTGTGAGGGTCGGCAGGATCGATATTCATTTCCTCAAAGTACAGATACGTCATGATGTCGGCAGCACCGAGCGATCCACCCGGGTGTCCCGACTTGGCCGCGTGAACCGCAGTCACGACACCCTTCCTGACCTCATTGGCGACCTTCGCCAGCTCCTGGTTGGTCATACGAATTCCTCTCTTGAGAACAACCCCGGCACCGGATGACGCGATGCCGGGGCAATCCACTCGTTAAGCCTGAGCGACGACCTTCTGCCAGTCAGCCTCAAAAGAGGCGAGGCCCTGGTCGGTCAGCGGATGATGCAGGCACTTCTTGAGAGCGGCCATGGGCACGGTCGCAATATCGGCACCGAGTAGCGCGGCCTGGGTCACGTGGTTGGGCGTACGAACCGAGGCGGTGATGATCTCGACGGTGTCGTCGACGTTCTTGCCCGTCCAGTCGTAGTTCTTAATGCAGGTCACGACGTTGTCGAGCTGCGAGATACCGTCCTCGGCGATGTCATCGAAACGACCGACAAACGGGCTGATGTAGCGAGCACCGGCATTGGCGGCCATAAGGGCCTGCGTCGGCGAGAAGACGAGCGTCATGTTGACGCGCACGCCAGCATCGGCCAGTGCACGGCAGGCGGCAAGGCCGGCCTCGCACACGGGAAGCTTGACCACGATGTTGGGGGCGAGGGCGGCAAGGCGCTTGCCCTCCTCGATCATACCCTCGGCAGTGGTAGCGGTAGACTCGGCGGAAACGGGCAGGCCCTCGCAGAGCTCGGCAATCTTGAGCATATGCGGCTCAAAGTCGGCAAGCTTGCCGCCGGTCTTGGCGTACAGGGACGGGTTGGTGGTAACACCGGCCAGGCAGCCCCAGCTCTTGGCCTCGGCGATCTCGTCCAGATTGGCAGTATCGATAAAGAACTTCATGGTGCAAACTCCTTCGAAGGAATCCAAAACTCAAAAAATAGGACAAAGGGGATGTCCCTTTGTCCTATGTGCCGGGCCTGCGGCTGGGACATGCCCC
>CAJLAN010000271.1 GCA_905204635.1 uncultured Collinsella sp.
CCCCAACCGCGCCAACGTTGCCATCAAGGTGCCGGGCCTGGCCAAGCATCAGGTCGTCCATGTCGACGGCATGTGCAACGAGTGCGGCAACTGCGCCGTGTTCTGCCCCTACCAGGAGGGTCGTCCCTACAAGGACAAGCTCACCCTGTTCTGGAGCGAGCAGGACATGGAGAACTCCGAGAACGAGGGCTTCCTGGCCGTGGACGAGGATCACTTTAAGGTCCGCGTCGCCGGCACGGTCCGCACCGTCTCGGTCGATGCCGTCAACACCGGCCTTCCCGAGGCCGTCCGCCTGACCATCAAGGCCGTGCGCGACAACTATCCGTACCTTCTTAAGAAATAGGCGAGTCTCTTATGGCCAAATCCATTCAACATAACGTGGCCTACGTTGCCTGCGGAAGCGGTTGTGCCTCCGCAGGCGGCGACGCCCGCTGCAGCGAAGGCTGCATTGGCTGTGGCGCCTGCGTCACGGCCTGCCCCCACGGCGCCATTGCGCTGGTCGATGGCATCGCCCGCGTGGATCGCTCAAAGTGCACGGGCTGTGGCCTGTGCGGCATGGCGTGCCCGCAGCGCGTGATTGCCTTCGTCCCCGGCTACCAGAATATCCTGGTGCGCTGCAACAACACCGATAAGGGCGCCATCGCCCGCAAGATCTGCGACACCAGCTGCATCGGTTGCGGCATGTGCGCCAAAAAGTGCCCTGCCGGCGCTATCCGCATCGAGGACAACTGCGCCCATATCGACGGCGCGGACTGCCTGTCGTGCGGCATGTGCGCCGTCGTCTGCCCGCATGGCGCCATTCACGACCGCACCGGCATCGCCGCCGGCGTGTAGAAGGGAATCACCATGGCACAGGAATTCACTTTTACCGTTAACGGCGTCGAGCACACGACGACCCAAAACAAACCCCTGCTGCGTTACCTGCGCGACGACCTGCACATTCACTCCGCCAAGGACGGCTGCTCCGAGGGCGCGTGCGGCACCTGCACCATCCACGTGGACGGTGCGGCCGTCAAAGCGTGCGTGCTGACCACCGCTCTTGCCGCCGGCCGCAACATCGTGACCGTCGAGGGCCTGCCCGAGGACGTGCGCGAGGCCTTTGTGTACGCCTTTGGCGCCGTGGGCGCCGTGCAGTGCGGCTTTTGCATTCCCGGCATGGTCATGGCGGGTGCAGCGCTCATCGCCGAGGATCCCGAGCCCACCGAGGAACAGATCAAGTACGCCATCCGCGGCAACGTCTGCCGTTGCACCGGCTACAAAAAGATTATCGAGGGCATTTCGCTGGCGGCCGCGGTGCTCCGCGGCGAAAAGCAGATCGACGAGGATCTGGAGCGCGGCGACGACTACGGCGTGGGCAAGCGCGCCTTCCGTATCGACGTGCGCAAGAAGGTGCTCGGCGAGGGCAAGTATCCCGACGACATCGACGAGCTCGATCAGCCGGGCCTTACCTATGCTAGCGCCGTGCGCTCCAAGTATCCGCGCGCCCGCGTGCTCTCCATCGATACCTCCAAGGCCGAGGCCCTGCCCGGCGTGGTGGGCATCCTGCGCGCCGAGGACGTGCCAGTCAACCAGGTCGGCCACCTTATCCAGGACTGGGACGTCATGATCGCCCAGGGCGATATCACCCGCTGCGTGGGTGACGCCATCGTGCTGGTGGTTGCCGAGGACGAGGCGACGCTCGAGAAGGCCAAGAAGCTCGTAAAGATTGATTACGAGCCGCTAGAGCCCGTGCGCAACATCGCCGAGGCCAAGGCTGCCGACGCCCCGCGCCTGCACGACAGCTTCTTTGCCTTTGGCAACACGGTGGAGCTCAAGGACAACGTGTGCCAGAGCCGCCATGTGACGCGCGGCGACGCCGCCAAGGCGCTGGCAGAGAGTGCATTCACCGTGACGCAGCGCTTTACCACGCCCTTTACCGAGCATGCCTTCTTGGAGCCCGAGTGCGCCGTCGCCTTCCCGTACAAGAACGGCGTCAAGGTACAGTCGACCGATCAAGGTGCCTACGATACGCGCAAAGAGTGTGCCCACATGTTTGGCTGGGACAACGAGCCCGAGCGCGTGGTCGTCGAGACCATGCTCGTGGGTGGCGGCTTTGGCGGCAAGGAGGACGTGTCCATCCAGCACCTGGCCGCGCTCGCCGCATATAAGTTCCAGCGTCCCGTGAAGTGCAAGCTCACGCGTGCCGAGTCGCTTGCGTTCCATCCCAAGCGCCACGCCATGGACGGCACCTTTACGCTGGGCTGCGATGCCGAGGGCAACTTTACCGGCCTGGACTGCGAGATCAAC
>CAJLAN010000272.1 GCA_905204635.1 uncultured Collinsella sp.
GCGAGAGCTCCTCGCGCGTGGCGACGAGGCTCGGGTCCTCTTTGGCGGCGCGGGCGAGCGCCAGCACGTTCATGATGAGGCCGGGGGCGCAAAAACCGCACTGCTCGGCGCCTTCGGCAGCCATTGCACGGGCTAGTGCCTCGGACTCGGCCTTGAGGCCCTCGAGTGTGGTGATGGAGCGGCCCTCAACACGGGCGGCGGGAACCGAGCAGCTCAGCACCGGATCGCCGTCGAGCCACACCGTGCACAGGCCGCAGTTGGTGGTCTCGCAGGCGCAGCGCACCGACGCGCAGCCCTGCTCGCGCAGCAGCGAAAAGAGCATGGTGTCGGGGGCAATCTGAACCTTGACCTTGCGACCGTTGAGCGTAAAGGAAAGATCGAGTTTGGCAGCCATTAACGCACCTCGCTAGAATCGACGCCGGGCACGCGGCGGCAGGAATACTCGTCCGTGGCAAACTTAGGAATCTGCACGCACTCGAGCTCGTGAGCAAGCGCGGCCGAAAGCTCGATGCCGGCGGCGCGACGCACAGCCTGGACGGCAAGCGGGGCCGAGATGCAGCGGCGGTAGTCGGCCGAGCCCCACAGGTTGGTACCGTAGCTCAGGGCACGCACGGATGCGGCAAGGGCGCGAAGCTCGTCCTCGGAAGGCTGCTCGCCGGTAAGGCCACATGCCTCGCCCTGCAGTAAGGTCGCGCGCAGCGGGCGGGCGCCGACGGTGACATGCCAGCTGTTGTCCCACCAGGCAGCGGTGACGTTCAGCGAGGGAAAATCGGTCGCAGCCTTGCGCACGGCCTCGTAGCTCGCACGATAATCGTGCTTGACGACCACGACGTGCTCGATCACGTCACGTACGTAGCCCATGTCCACGAACTCCGCGAGCGGCACGCGGCCGGCCCCCGTCAGCTCAACATACGAATCAAGCGCTAGGAACGCCGAGAGCACGTTCGAAAAGCCAAAGCGGCCGTAGATGCTGCCGCCCACCGTGGCGGTGTTGCGCAGCTGCACGCCTACGATGTCGTGGACGGCGAACTCAAAGACATTGTTGACAAGCGCGTTGAGCCCGGCATGACGCTCGAGCTGGCGCAGGGTGCACATGGCACCGATGCGAAACTCGGTCTCGGTCTCCTCGATCTGATCGAGTCCACAGGCCGAAAGGTCAATCGCCGTCGCCACACGACGCGAACCCAGGCGCATCCAGATGCCGCCGCCCACAATCTTGTTATTGCGGTTCTTCTGCAAGAGCTCATAGGCTTCGGCCGCGTTTCCAACACGGACGTAGGTACCGAACTTGAGCACGTTCTCCCCCATCTCTCCACTTGTCCAGTACCTTTAAGTGTACCAAACGAGGGGGCGCCGCCATCGTCCCCATAGAAAAAGGCTCCCAGCCGGATAGCTGGGAGCCTCATCACATGCTATGTCGAGCGAAGATTTAGCAGACGCCCTGGGCGAGCATGGCGTCGGCGACCTTCAGGAAGCCAGCGATGTTGGCGCCCATGACAAAGTTGCCCTCCTGGCCATACTCCTTGGCGGTGTTGTCCACGTTGTGGAACATGCCGCGCATGAGCTGCTCGAGCTTGCCGTCGACCTCCTCGAAGGTCCAGGACAGGTGCTCGGCGTTCTGGCTCATCTCCAGGCCGGACACGAGCACGCCGCCGGCGTTGGCAGCCTTACCGGGCATAAAGGCGACGCCGTTCTCCTGGAAGTAGGTCGTGGCCTCGATGGTCGTGGGCATGTTCGCGCCCTCACCGACCACCTTGCAGCCGTTGGCGACGAGCGCCTTGGCGTCCTCGAGCAGCAGCGTGTTCTCGCGAGCGCAGGGCAGCGCGATGTCGCAGGGCAGCTGCCACACGCCGCGGCCGTCGCCCTCGTGCCACACGGCGTTGGGCTTCTCGTCAACGTACATAGCGAGCGTGACGCCCTTGTCGTGGCCGGAGCGCTTCTTGTTGTAGACGTGCTCGAGCACGGTGTAGTCGATGCCGTCGGGATCCTCGACCCAGCCGTGGGTGTCGGAGCAGGCCAGCACCTTGCCGCCGAGCTGGGCGACCTTCTGGACCGCGTAGATGGCGGCGTTACCGGAGCCGTGAACGACGACGTTCTTGCCCTCGAAGGACTCGCCGCGGCTCTTGAGGTACTCGTCCACAAAGTAGACCAGACCGTAGCCGGTGGCCTCGGTACGGGCGAGCGAGCCGCCGAAGGAAAGGCCCTTGCCGGTGAGCACGCCCTCGAAGACGTTCTTGATCTTCTTGTACTGGCCAAAC
>CAJLAN010000273.1 GCA_905204635.1 uncultured Collinsella sp.
GCCGCCGAGGCTGACATCGACTCCGTCGAGGAGTAGCCATGCCAGAGGGTTCTGTCCGTAACTTTGATGAGATCTCGGACCGTCTGGATCAGATCATCGCTACCGTTCGCTCCAAGGATACCTCCTTGGAGCGTTCGCTCGATTTGTTTGACGAAGCGATTGAGCTGGGCTCCCGCGCGGTCGATATGGTCGACAAGTTTGAGTTGACGCCGCGTGAGGCCGACAAGCTCGAGCAAGAATACGATGAGGATGCGGCAAACGAATCCCAGGATAGCTAGGCTGCATCTCCGGATACGAATGGTTGATGGCATTCATGAAACGCGTGCGTCTTGATGACGAACTGATTTCACAGGGCATCTGCGCCGATCGCGCGGATGCCCTTCGCACTCTTATGGCCGGCTTGGTCTCGAGTGGCGGTGAGCGCTTGACTTCGCCGGGTCTTAAGGTGATGCCGGGGCTGCCGCTGCACGTGAAGGGGCGCATTCCCTATGTTGGCCGCGGCGGTCTTAAGCTCGAAGGCGCGCTTGATGCGTTTGGCATCAATCCGACGGGCCTTGCCTGTCTGGATGTGGGCTGCTCTACCGGGGGTTTTACCGATTGCCTGCTCAAGCGCGGAGATGCGACCGTTGTCTCGGTGGACGTTGGTCGCGCCCAGTTCGATTGGTCGTTGCGTCAGGACGATCGCGTGACGCTGCATGAGCGCACAAACGTGACGCAGCTGCCTGAGCTTGGCTATGCCGGCGCCATCGACCTGGCTGTGTGTGATGTCTCGTTTACCAGCATCGCGAACATTATCGATGCGGTACTGGCGTGCCTGGCGCCTACGGGTGCATTCTGCACGCTCGTAAAGCCACAGTTTGAAGCTCCGGCGGCGCTGGTGGGCGAGGGCGGCATTGTGACCGATCCCGCTGTGCGCCGCGATACGCTCGTGGCGGCGGTTGAGCTCTTTGCTGCCAAGGGGCTGTTCCCGGTCGATGTGTGCGTGTCGCCCATTCATGGTGCCAAGGGCAACGTTGAGTTTTTCCTGTACGGCACGAGATTTGAATCTGGCGACCGCTCGCAAGACGTGCTGCAATCCCAGGTATCGGTTTTGAGCGAGAAAGCTGCAACGCTATGAAGGTCTTTCTGGTTCCCAATTACTACAAGCAAGAGGCGGTCGAGAGCGGCCTGATGCTCGAGCTTTGGCTGACGCGCCAGGGCTATGAGGTCGCATGGGCTGCCGACCAGCGATCGAAGATTCAAAGCACGCCTGATATCGACGGCTCCGATCTGGTCATTACGCTCGGCGGCGACGGTACGTTGCTGCGCGCTGCCCGCATCCTCAACCATCGCGAGATTCCTATCCTCGGTCTTTCCTATGGTCACCTGGGCTTTTTGACGGCTGCGAGTCCCGAGGAGCGCGACATTCTGCAGGTCGTGAGCGACGCCCTGTCCGGCGAGCTGCATGTGAGCCGTCGCGCTACCATCGCCGCGGATATCGTGTCCGTGCGCGAAGACGGTACGAAGGATGTCGTGCGCACCTTCGCCCTCAACGACATGGCGCTTACCCGCGGTCCGCTGTCCGATATGGTCGAGTTCGACATCACGGTGTCCGGCCATCATATCGACCGCCTACGCGGTGACGGTGTCGTCGTTTCGACGGCGACTGGTTCTACGGGTTACGCGCTCAGTGCCGGTGGCCCCATCGTGAGCCCCGACTATACGGGCATGGTCTGCGTACCCATTGCGCCGCACACCATTCAGGCCCGTGCCTTCTTGACTTCGCCGAGTGATGTCGTCGAAATCTTTATGTCTGATGACCGTCCGAGCGTTCCGGCGATCGCTATCGATGGACAGTTTATTACCTGTGATGGCACCGTTGAGAGCGTGGCGGTGCGTCGTGGGCCCGGTGATGTGCTGCTGCTGGATTACGGCCCCGAGAGCTTCTATAACTCGGTGAGCCGCGTATTCTACGGAGTCCGTCATGATCGATGAGCTGCAGGTTTCTAACATTGCACTCATTCGCGAGGCGACGCTGGTGCCGAGTGCCGGCCTGACTGTCCTGACCGGTGAGACCGGCGCCGGCAAGACTGCGCTGCTCTCGGCGCTCAAGCTTATTTTGGGTGAGCGCGCGGATTCGTCGACGGTGCGCGAGGGCGAGGCGCTGGCGAGTGTCGAGGCGCGCCTGTTTGACGGCCCGCACGACACGGAAGGCTTCACGGTCCAGCGCAGCCTTTC
>CAJLAN010000274.1 GCA_905204635.1 uncultured Collinsella sp.
TTTCCTCCACGGCGGTATCGATGCCGTCCACCGTCACGGTGCCGGAGGTCGCCGTATCCATGCCGCCCAGAATGTTGAGCGCCGTGGTCTTGCCGGCACCCGAAGCACCCAGAATGATGGCGAGCTCGCCGCGCTCGACCGTAAAGCTCGCGCCGTCGAGCGCATGAATGCGGGCGTCGCCCTCGCCGTATGCTTTGATGACGTCTTTGAATTCGATATAGGCCATCGATTAATTCCCATCTGGTCGGATAACTCTTTAGTATTACCCATTTCCCACCGACCAAAAAGGGACAGGTTTATTTTGGCAGGTTTTATATGGGGAAACGGCAGCTATAGATGAGGCTACGGGGAGGCAGGGAAATCATCGACGGGGTCAGGCCGACCGCCAAACACAACGCACGCATCTCTATCTGTCAGCCAAATCATTCGAACAGCTGTTCGTTTCTATGATATGATTCCGCTATCTAAGCAGGCCAATACGCAGAAAGGCGGCCAACATGGCGTTCGACTTTAAGAAGGAATGCAAGGAGCTCTACAAACCTGCAAGCAAGCCGAGTATCATAACTGTCCCGCCTATGAGCTACGTTGCCGTTCGCGGAAAGGGCGACCCAAATACCGAAGGTGGCGAGTATCAAAATGCCCTGCCGCTGCTTTACGGCATCGCCTATACCGTCAAGATGTCGAAGAAAGGCTCAAGGAGTATCGAGGGCTATTTCGACTTTGTGGTACCGCCGCTCGAGGGTTTCTGGTGGCAAGACTCCCCGAGCGGCGACATCGATTATGTACGCAAGGACGATTTCAACTTTATCTCGTGTATCCGCCTGCCCGATTTCGTCACCCGAGATGACTTTGACTGGGCAGTCGCGGAAGCCACGAACAAAAAGAAACTGGACTTTTCCGCCGTCGAGCTGCTTAAAGTTGACGAGGGTCTCTGCGTTCAATGCATGCACACCGGGCCCTACGACAACGAACCGGCGACCGTAAACGCTATGCATGAATACACGACCGAGCAGGGCTATGTCCCCGACTTCTCAGATACCCGTTTACATCACGAAATCTATCTCTCCGATCCACGCAAGTGTGCGCCGGAGAAACTAAAGACCGTGGTTCGTCATCCTATCAAGCGCGCTGAATAGCGTGGAGCGTCATTTCACGCGCTAGGTTTTAAGCCAGCCAACCAGCCGCCTCCTAGGCCGTCCGGTAATTATCTTGACGCGGCCCGTCGCATCTTATAAGTTTGTTTTGCTAAAGCTGGAAAGCCTCTCAACGATGCGCAACTCCAGCTCTTTTTCTATCAAGAGGCTTAATGAAATACCAGAAGTCGCGGATATCCATCAACGAACAAATAGCACTATTGACAGAAAACAAGGGTCTTAAGTGCTCTGATCAAAGCGAACTCGAGCGAGCTTTGGTCGAAGTCGGCTACTTCAGGCAAAGTACTCGAGCGTTACTCCTCGTACGCACCCTCGAGCCGAAGTAGCCACTCCTTGCGATCGAGCCCGCCGGCATATCCGTTGAGCGAACCATCGGCGGCAACCACGCGATGGCACGGCACGATAATCGAAATGGGATTGCGTGCAACCGCAGTCCCCACGGCACGGGGAGACACAACGGGCGCCTCGTTTCCCGGTACACGATGTCGAGCCGCAACACGCTGGGCGATCTCGCCATACGTAGCGACCTCGCCACGCGGAATAGAAAGCAGCTCGTACCAAACTTCACGCTGAAACGCCGTGCCGATCATATGCAACGGCGGCGTAAACCGAGGTTCCTGCCCTGCAAAATAAGCATTCAGCCAAGCCCAGGAACGCTCAAGCACCGAAGACGCCGCACCATTTGCCGGACTCACCGACGACATGCCGCCAGCACCAGAAACTGCATCGGCGCCTTCAACATGTTCGGGATCTTCTTTGAGAAGCGTGGAGCCAAAATGCTCCTGCCCCTCAAACCAAAGTCCCGTCAGACCGCGGCCATCAGCGGCAAGCAAGATTTCGCCCAAAGGCGAAGCAAACGTCGTCGTGACCACCAGCGGCTCCTTTCAAAACTCCGCAACATAATACCGCGAATTGTGCAGACAACCCCAATCGACCCCAAAGTCACCCAAGGCAGCAGGCGCGCAGCGCCGCAGCTGCCGCACGACCCCAAAGTCCCCGCAGGCAGCAGGCGCAACGCGCCGCAGCTGCCGGCCGCGCCCCACAGTCCCCAAAGGCGG
>CAJLAN010000275.1 GCA_905204635.1 uncultured Collinsella sp.
TTAACAGCCGCGTGCTCTACCATTGAGCTACCGAGGAATTTAAAGCCCAACAGAAAGGGCTGGAAAATTCTGGCTCCCCGGGTAGGACTCGAACCTACAACAGCGCGGTTAACAGCCGCGTGCTCTACCATTGAGCTACCGAGGAATAGGTGCGTGCTCTCAAGCAACGAAGTTTATTATACGGACGAATCAGCTCAGGGCAAGAACTTTTTTAAGAAATTTTCCGACCCAGTCATTGGGGACGTTCTTAAACGACCAGTCATTCAAGAACGTCCCCAATGTCTACATGAAAGTGCCCCCAAGCGGATGTGCTTGAGGGCGCCTCTTGCTTGACTAGCTCTCGATATAGTCCTTCAGCTTACTGCTACGGCTCGGGTGGCGAAGCTTGGCCAGAGTCTTGGACTCGATCTGGCGGATGCGCTCGCGCGTGACGCCAAACTCACGACCGACTTCCTCGAGCGTGCGGGGATGTCCGTCGACAAGGCCAAAGCGCAGTTCGATAACCTTGCGCTCACGATCGGCAAGCGAATCGAGCACCTGGGTGAGCTGCTCCTGCAGCATAGAGAAGCTGGCCGCATCAGGCGGAACGATAGCCTGGGAGTCCTCGATGAAGTCGCCCAGCTGGGAATCCTCTTCCTCGCCGATGGGGGTCTCGAGCGACACGGGCTCCTGCGAGATCTTCTGGATCTCGCGGACGCGGTCGGCGCTCATGTCCATCTCGGCACCGATCTCTTCGGGGGTCGGGTCGCGGCCCAGGTCCTGAAGGAGCTGACGCTGCACGCGGACGAGTTTGTTGATAGTCTCGACCATGTGCACGGGAATACGGATGGTACGGGCCTGGTCGGCGATAGCGCGCGTAATGGCCTGACGGATCCACCACGTGGCGTACGTGGAGAACTTAAAGCCCTTCTGGTAGTCGAACTTCTCGACGGCGCGGATCAGACCGAGGTTGCCCTCCTGGATCAGGTCCAGGAACAGCATGCCGCGACCGACATAGCGCTTGGCGATGGAGACGACCAGACGAAGGTTTGCGCTGATGAGCGCCTGCTTGGCTTCGAGGCCCACGTTCTCAATGCGCGTAAGACGACGCATCTCAGCACGCGTGAGTTCGAGCTCACCAGCATCGGCAGCCTCGAGCTTCTCGGTAGCCTCGAGACCGGCCTCGATCTTCATAGCCAGATCGACCTCTTCGGAGGCGGTCAACAGGTCGACCTTGCCGATCTCCTTGAGGTACATACGGACCGGGTCGCCGGTCAGCATCACCGTGGAGGCATCGATGCCACGCACGCGGGAGCGTGAACGGGACGTGCGCACGGTGCGCTTCTTCTTGTTCTTGGAAGAACCCATCTCAGCGTCGGCCTGACGGGCCATCTTGAGCTCGTGATCGTCGAGCGAGCCGGAATCGTGCTCGTCGTCGTCATCGAAATCGTCGGTATCGGTATCGGTATCGTCATCGTCGACACCCATGGGGGCGTCGTCGTTACCGCTCGCGGAGATAATCTGGATGCCGCTGTTGCGCAGCGCGGAATACACCGCGGTGAGCTGCTCGTCAGAAACATCGATATCCTTCAGGGCGACCTGAATCTCATCCTCGGTTACCGAAGTCCTGTTTGAGCCGTTGCCCATGAGCTTTGCAACGTAGGATTCCAGCCCAGTACCCGTGCTCTCAGTCTTTTTTGGCACAGATTCTCCCTTCATAGTCCACAGGACTCAATACTTTAGCACACACATTGACGTCTATACCCAAAAAGAAGACTGGATATAGGCGAGAATACGCTGGTTGACCACAACATCTAGGCTTGTTCGGTGCCCGCGGCCTCCAGGCCGATCAAACGGAACGGGTCCGCCACGCCGCCGATCGACTTTTGCAGTTCGCGTTGACGTTGCGAATCCTGCGCGGCCTGCACGGTCAGCGCGCGACGGGCCTCATCATCGAGTGAACGGTCCTGGCGCAGCTTGGCCTGTGCGGCACGCATGCGACGCTTGATGGTGTAGAGCTCAAGCGTATCAAGCATAAACACGATGTTCGTCTCGGTGGGGTGCTTGCTCGTCGCGGAGATGCGCCCGGCACTCACAAGCGTTGCCGCATCGGGACACACTGAGCGCGCCGCATCCATGCAGGCTGCAGGATCGGTTCCCGGCGGCGTTGCCAGAACGGCCCATGCAATGGACTCGTGACGCGGGTC
>CAJLAN010000276.1 GCA_905204635.1 uncultured Collinsella sp.
GCCGCTCTCTGCGGTGGAGGAACGCCAGGTGGCCGAGATCTTGCCGCAGCTGGAGGGTGTGCTTGCCTACGAGTCCGAGGCACTTGCCCCCTTTGCCCCGCGCTACCTGGAGTTCGCCTTCAACGAGCTCAAGGTCGAGTATGCCGGTTGGCCGCTTGGCGGGCGCATCGACCGCGTGGACGTGGACGCCGAGAATCGTGCCGTGGTGATCGACTACAAGCATCGCACGGGCGTTGAGGAGGTTAAGCTCGCCGACCCCACGGTGCGCGACGAGGAGACGGGCGAGGCCCCCATCGACGATCCGCGCTGGCTGCCACCACATACCCAAACGCTCATCTACGCCCAGGCCATGCGCCGGGCGCTGGATTTGGACACCCGCGCGGCGCTCTACTTTTCGACCAAGGGCGGCAAGCCGGCGTTGCGCGGTGCCGCGAGCGCCGAGCTGCTCGAGGAAGAGCGCGGCGACGGTCGCATCCCGGGCCTTAAGAAAGGTTTCCCCGGCGAGGGTGGCAGCATGGACTTCGACGCCCTGCTCGATCGCGTTGAGGCCGGCATCGCCGAGCGCCTGCGCGAGCTCGAGGCAGGCAACGTTGCCGCCGTCGACCCGACGTCGGCTCAGGCCGCGCATGCGCGCTGCTCGTATAACCACGAAGGAACGTTTGTAAGGAGGGACGTGTAGACCATGGATCTTTCGACTTTGATGCCGCAACAGCTGCAGATTGTCAAAACGCTCGACCGTCCGCTGTTTGTCTCGGCGGGCGCCGGTTCGGGCAAGACCTTTACCCTCACGCGTCGCATCGTCTACGCGCTCTCGCCTGAATCCGGTCCGTTCGTTGAACATCTTGACCAGGTGCTCGCCATTACCTTTACCAAAGATGCCGCGGCCGAGATCCGTGACCGCGTGCGCCGTGCGCTTATCGACGAGGGCATGGACGAGGAAGCACTGACCGTCGACGACGCGTGGATCTCGACCATTCACGGCATGTGCTCGCGTATCCTGCGCGCGCATGCGCTGGAGCTGGGCATCGACCCCGAGTTCACGGTGCTCACCGATACCGACGAGCTTATGGACCAGGCTGTTGAGCATGTGTTGGCCCGCGCGACGGCGCCCGATGCCGCCCCCGAGCTCGCGGCATCGCTCAAGGCCCTCTATGCCTGGTATCCCATGGCGGGCGAGGGCGGTTCCTTTGGCGCTGGCGCGACCATCAAGGGCCTGGTGCGCGACCTGCTGGAGCTGTCGAGCCAGTTGCCGGGCGGTATGGACGACGTGTGCGTGGCGCGCGGGCAGGCCGATACCTCGGCACTCGCCGATGCCTATCGCGCGGCGCTGGGCGCAAGCAAGGCCGCGACCGAGAAGGCGCAGATGGCACTCGACGCCATTGACGCGTTCGAGGCGAGCGGCAAGACCATGGCCGATGCAGCGCGACTCATGATGTCGTGCACCATGCCGCGCGCGAGCAAGGCATTCCCTAAGGAGCAGGTCGAGCTGCTCAAGGCCGAGGCCGCCGATGCGTTTATCAATATCGTGCTTGCCTGCGGTGGCCCGGCGCTCGATGCGCTGGTGGGCCTGGCCCGTTCCGTGGAGGCTGAGTATCGCGCGCTGAAGGCTGCCCAGTCCGCCCTCGATAATAACGACCTGCTGCGTATGGCCTACGAGGCCCTGCGCGATTACCCTGCCATCCGTGCTGCGTACGAGGGCCGCTTTAAGATGGTCATGATCGATGAGTTTCAGGATACCGACCAGATGCAGGTCGATCTGATACGCTACCTGACGGGTGCGGGGGAGCGCGCGCTGTGCACCGTGGGCGATGCGCAGCAGTCCATCTATCGCTTCCGTGGCGCCGAGGTCGAGGTGTTCCGTCGTCAGGAGCGCAAGGTGGGCTCGTCTGCCGCGCCCGAGGCGACTGCCGTGGCCGATGCCCCTGCCGGCGAACTCGTCAAACTCGTGCGCAACTTCCGCAGCCATGACGAGGTGCTGCGTTACGTGGCACGCGTCTTCGACGGCGATGACGGCGGCCTGATGCAGGGCTTTTTGGATCTTGAGGCGAGCGACGGCCGCAAGGACACGCTGGTGGCGGACGCCTCGCGCCGCCAGGCCCTCTTTGTTGCCGGCGGCAGTATGCAGGAGCGCACACAGGCCAAGGCCCGCGCGATCGCC
>CAJLAN010000277.1 GCA_905204635.1 uncultured Collinsella sp.
AATCGAACCCACGTATCCAGCTTGGAAGGCTGGGGTTCTACCATTGAACTACGCCCGCAAGATATGGTCGGGACGACAGGATTTGAACCTGCGACATCCTGCTCCCAAAGCAGGCGCGCTACCAAACTGCGCCACGTCCCGAAGGTGTTGAGCAGCTAAGGTCTAAACCTTGCGTGTCCCAAAGCGAAGGAAATTATAGGGGAGACTCCCCGCCTGTGCAAGCATTGATGCCTTAGCTCCTCGAATGTGCAACAAAACGACTATGGAGCAGGCCAATCACAAACGCCACCACGGCAACCGGTGCCCACGCAGCACCGATATCTGCCAGCGGCAACGCATCGAACGGTAGCCACGCGCCCGCAAAGAACGCATCGCGGACCGAGGTGATAACGCTCTGCACTGCGACGACGCCGCCGACCCAAACCCACACTTGCGGATGCGCGTCGCAAAAACCGTGCACCAGGCCCATAAGTACCAGCACAATGGCAACGGGATACAGAGCATTGAGCATAGGCACCGAGAACATAAGGATTACGTCGAGGCCCACGTTGGAGAGCACGCACGAAAACGCTGCGAACACAAAGGCGAGAACCGCAAAGGGACGGCGCATGGCCTCCTCGGAAGCCTCTGCTCCCCCTTCGACCACATACGTCTCGCAGAAGTAACGCGAGCAGCAGCTGATAAGGCCAATGCACACGTTCATGCAGGCGAGAAAGAAGATGGCGAAGACCACAACCGTGCCTGCAAGCCCAAAATGCATGGAGGCCGAACGGGCGAGGATGGCGGCGCCGTTGGTAGCGTCGGGCATCACGGTGCCGAGCTGCATGCCGGCAAGGCCCAAGCCGCAGTAGATGATGGCCATGAGCACGCCGGCGATCACACCAGAGCGCGAAATCTCGAAGGCCACGCGCTTATCGTCGGTAACGCCCAGCTCATGGATGGTCTCGGCGATGATGATGCCAAAGGCGAGCGACGCAGAAAGGTCTTTGGTCTTATAGACAGTCAGAAAGCCCTGCACGGCAGCGCCTGCATCGTAGGGAGCCTGAGGCGCGGCAGCGGGACCAAGCGGCGAGATCACGGCAGCACCCACGACCAGCACGATGAGCGCAATGAGCGCGGGGCCCGTAATGCGGCCGAGCACGCGCGTGATGACACCCGGGCGCAGCGTGAGCGCAAACGCGACGACGAAGAACCCGATGGCAAACACCAGACGTGCCGTGCCGAGCGAAACACCCTCGGGTAGCAGCGGCACCAACATTTCGAAGGCCGTGGAGCTCGTGCGCGGAATAGCCAGGCACGGGCCGATGGCCAGATACACCGCCGCGACAAAGAACTCACCAAACTTGGGGTGCACGCGGCCGGCAAGCTCGCGCGCCGTGCCGGCGAGCGCGACGGCGATAAATCCCATGACGGGCAGACCGATAGCGGCAATCAAAAAGCCGATCATGGCAAGCGGCGTGGCCGTGCCGGCCTGAAGTGCCAGCAATGGCGGAATGATGAGGTTACCGGCGCCAAAGAGCATCGAGAACAGGGCGATGCCGACGGTGACGACATGGTCGGAGCGCAGACCGCGCGGGGCGGATGAAGCCATGGGACCACCTTTCGAATCGAAACAAAAACGGGACGGACAAAAACACCCGTCCCGCAAGTATAAACGGTCTAGCAGCTTTAGCAGGCTAAATCGCACAGAGCATCGACAGCCGTGTCGACTTCTTCGGTCGTGTTGAAATACCCAAACGAGAAGCGGACGACGCCCTGGCGCTCGGTCCCCAGCGCACGGTGCATGAGTGGGGCGCAATGGGCGCCGGGGCGTGTCGCAATCCCCCACCCTTGCATGAGCGCGTCCGAGATCTCGGCAGAGTCGATATCGCCAACGTTGAGCGACACGATCGCCGAGCGCGCGGGTTGGTCAAACGCACCGTAGAGCTTAATCCCCGGAATCTTGCGCACGCCAGCGAGGAAGCGCTCTGCAAGCGAGCGCTCATGCGCCGCAATCGCCTCGACTCCACCCTGGGCCTCGATAAAGTCGAGGCCGGCAGAAAGTCCCGCGATGCCGTGACCGTTGAGCGTGCCCGCCTCAAGGCGCGTGGGCCACTCAAGCGGCTGCAGTGCATCGAAGCTGTGCACACCCGTGCCGCCCATGGCCC
>CAJLAN010000278.1 GCA_905204635.1 uncultured Collinsella sp.
GCCTCAACGAGGATGACGCCGGCGATGGCGACCGTGACCACCACGTCGAGCGAGGTGTTCACAAACCAGAGCAACGTCATGAGATACGACCCGGCGTTAAAGGCAAAGTGCAGCAGGATCGTGTAGCGGAGCTTTCCGGTCGTCACGAGCACCCAACCAAAGATGAGGCCGGCGGCACCCGCGTAGCAACCTTGCACCCAATTCATGTGCATAAAGCCGAAGATTGCCGCCTGCAGCACAATCGCCGCAGCGATACCCCACGTGCTTGGGGCCGCCCAGGGCACCATGGCGCCGTCCTGCGCGCTCGCACGACGCCGGCGCTTCCAAAGTGGGCGGCACTGCGGATTAAACGCTCGGAGCGAAAACTCAAAAATAATGCCGCGCACCAGCAGCTCTTCACAAAACGGGGCGCCGAGCACCGTGGTCAGGACGGCGAGATAGCTGGTGTCGCCCATGCCTGTTTCCTCGACAAGCTCGCTGTAGTCGGCCGCGGCATCGGGCAACAACGACAGCGCGGCGTCGGTCACGTAGCCAACAACCACCTGCAGGGCCAGGCCGATCACGATAACGCAGGCGATGCGTTTCCACGCCCCACGCGCTCCCCCGCCGAGCGGGTGCTCGCTTTGCCGGCGTGCCATAAACGAACGCGGCCACAGATAACGCCACCACAGCAGCGCCATCAAAAACGATGCTGTCTGCGCGACGGCCTGAAGCAATTGAATGTCGAGGTCATCGATCGAAAAACCCATGAACACCGATGCGACGCCAAGGGCGGAAAACAAAACGACGCTCAGGGCAATATCGGCAGCGACGACGCCAAAACAGGCAAGCGCCCAAATCATCGCATTGAGCATGCCAACCTCCTCCCGACGACTAGTCATTGGGGACGTTCTTCAACGACTAGCTGTTGGGGACACTCTTTGCCAAAGGCCCCGCTGGGCGAGATGTCGAACGGGAAGGTGCCGCAGCGATTGAACGCGGCGATAAACATGCGGATGGCGTTGGACGGCGTGGTGCCCACGAGCTGGGTTGCCGCCGCGAAGGCTGCCTTCTCCTCGGGCAAGACCTTCGCGACTACGGGGGTCATGTGTTCTGCCATGGCGCTTCCTTTTTGAAACGACGGTAGTGCGGATAGATGCGGGCCACGCGGCTGGGCGACGGGCTGTGAAGGCAACCCGATTGGCCCGCATCCGGAGTTTGTTTCTGCGGCGTTGGTATTACTTGGTATTCCTAGGTATTACTCCGTAGATAGAATACCACACCCGACCCCATGGGGACGGAGGAAAACGAATCATTTTGTTGCTCAGTTAGTATTTAGAGCGTGATGATGTCCGAGATATCGAGGGCCTGAACGTCGACGACATCGTGCGTGGCGAGCAAGAGCGTGCGACCGTCGAGCAGGTCTAGCACGGCCTCGGCCGTCGCATCGCGCGCGGCGGCGTCCAGGCCGGTAAAGGGCTCATCCAGAATGACGGCACAGCCGCCACACAGCAGGGCTCGAGCGATCTCGACACGACGGCGCTGCCCGCCCGAAAGCTCAGCCACGCGAACATGCACGTCGATTCCCGGCACCAACCGGCGCAGCAAGGTCGTAGCGTTCGAAGCATCCACGCGCGCATCGGCACACACCAGCACGTTATCCAAAGCCGAGCTGCCCTCTACCAAGCGTGCATCCTGAAACACCATCGAGCACGGCGCGCACTCCCCCGCTGCCAACGAAAGCAGCGTCGACTTGCCCATGCCCGAAGCGCCCATCACGCAGATACGCCCACCCGCAGGCACGTTGAGCACCAGACCATCCAGCGCCGGCGCCCAGGGCGCACGATCGCCCACGGCAAGCGCAAGCTCCGCTGCGGCGTCATCGCTCGCAGCCCCCGCACGCCCGCGCAGTCCATGCCCATGCGCCCGCACGGCCGCGCGCCACGCCACGGGTCCCGAAACCCGCAGCAGCCACACCAGCACGCGCTCACACGCCCACGAGGCGGCAACGACCAGCACGGTCCACGCCAGCAAATCAGCCGTCTCAATCAAAAGCTTTGCCTGATAGATGCGCTCGCCCACGGTGCCCACCGCCATGCCGATCAGGCAGGCCAGCGTCTGGTTATA
>CAJLAN010000279.1 GCA_905204635.1 uncultured Collinsella sp.
GTGGCCGATCTTCCCCGCCTGCTTGGCGATGGCGTCCACCCAGGGCTGACAACCATAGCCCAGATCGCTGACGCCGATGCCGCTGGTGAAGTCGATGTAGGCGTTGCCCTCCGGGTCGTAGAGGGTGGCGCCCTCACCGTGGTCGATGGCCACCGGGAAGCGGCCGTAGGTATGCATGATGTACTGGTCCGTCAGGGCCATGATGTCTTTGCTGGTCATGCTTCGTCCTCCTTTTTCAGCATGGTTCCGATGCCGCGGTCTGAGAGCAGCTCGATCAAAATGGAATGGGGGATGCGGCCGTCCAGGATGTGGACCCGCTCCACGCCGCCGGCGATGGCGTCCACACAGCACTCCATCTTGGGGATCATGCCCCCGGAGATGACGCCCTGGGCAATGAGGGCCGGCACGTCGTAGGTATGCAGCACATGGATGAGCGTCTCCTCGTCCTTGGGGTCCCGCAGAAGGCCCCGGACGTCGGTGAGGAGGATGAGCTTTTCCGCCCCCAGGGAGATGGCCAGCTCCGCCGCTGCGGTGTCGGCGTTGATGTTGAAGAAACCGCCGTCCTCCCCCGCCGCGACGGTAGCGATGACGGGGATGTACTCGCTATCGAGTAAGCGCTCGATATAGTCGGTGTTGACGTGCGTCACTTTGCCCACGCGACCGAGCTCGGGGTCGAGCGGCTCGGCGATGAGCGTGCCGGCGTCGCTGCCGGACACGCCCACGGCCAGGTTGCCGTGGTGGTTGATGGCAGCAACCAACTCCTGGTTGACCTTGCCGCCCAGCACCTCGCGCACGATATCCATAGTCGCCGGCGTGGTCACGCGCTGGCCGTTCTTAAACTCGACGGGGATGTCATAGTGGCTGAGCGCCTCGTTGATAGCCTTGCCGCCGCCGTGCACGATGACGGGGCGCATACCGATGATCTTGAGCAAAACGATGTCGCTCATCACGTCGCGGCGCAGCTGCTCATCAACCATGGCGGCTCCGCCATATTTGATAACAACCGTCTTGCCGGTCAGGTTCTTAATCCACGGCAGCGCTTCGAACAGCAGCTGCGCGGTTGCTTCGTTGGATTCGCTCGAACGACAATCGCGTGCGAATTTCATAATCTGCCTCGTCTTTCGTATCGTTATCGCGCCGTGCTCCGCTGTCCGCAATCGCGGCAAGATGCGCAGCGTGCCCGGAATCTAGGAACGGTAGTCGCCGTTGATGGAGATGTACTCATGCGTGAGGTCGCAGGTCCACACGGTCGTTGCCGCGTCGCCTGCGCCCAGGTCGGCCGAGATCACGATCTCGGGCGCCTCGAAACGTCGTAGAGCCTCGTCCTCATCAAAGGGAACAGTCAGACCGTCGCGACAGACAGGCATGCCCATCATGTCGATGGAAACGTCTTCCTGATTAAACTTCACGCCGCACTTGCCAAGCGCCATGGCAACGCGGCCCCAGTTGCAGTCGTGGCCGGCGATGCAGGTCTTAACGAGCGGCGAGTTAGCAACGGCACGGGCGGCGATATCGGCCTCCTCGTCGTTCACGGCGCCGGTAACGTTGACCGTAACAAGCTTGGATGCGCCCTCACCATCGGCGGCGATATTGCGCGCCAGGCTCTCGCACACCTCGTGCACGGCAAATGCCAACTCGTCGAAGGCATCGGAGCCCTCGACGATAGGCTCGGCATCTGCGGCAGCGGCGCCGGAGGCAAGCATGATGCAGGTGTCGTTGGTCGAGGTGTCGGAATCGACCGTTACCTTGTTAAAGGTCTGCTTGACGGTGGAGAGCAACAGGGCGTGGAGCGCCGCCGGCTCGACAGGGGCATCGGTAGTGATGACCGCGATCATGGTGGCCATGTTGGGCATGATCATGCCCGAGCCCTTGCACATACCACCCACCGTATAGGCATTGCCTGCGTGCCCCGCGGCCTCGCTGCGGTAACACACGGCATACTCCTTGGAGTGCGTGTCGGTCGTCATAATAGCGCGGGCGGCATCGGCGCCACCGTGGTCGGAGAGCGCCTCGTAGGCGGCGGGAACGGCAGTCTCAAACGTGTCGATCGGCAGAATCTGACCAATTACGCCCGTGGAGGCGACCAGAATCTGCTGGGGC
>CAJLAN010000280.1 GCA_905204635.1 uncultured Collinsella sp.
GGTCGGGGCTTCATCCTTCCCTTGCGGCGCCGGCTCGACCGCCACGTCATAGGTGCGATGCGTCGTCGTCCCCCGCGACCAGGCGGGCTCAAAAGAGATGGTCTGGCCGCGCAACAGGTCCAGCACATATACGATGCTATGCTCGGACAGCGGCAACTGACGCTCGGCGACAAAACCGCTGCGGGCAAAGTCGTACGACGCCGAACGTGAGCTTGTGATGTCATCGAGATAGGCAACTGTCGTCACGACAAGGTTGAGCAGCTTTGTCGACACGTCTTCGAAGGCTTCGGGCGTATGGACAAACGTGAGCTTCTTGCCGTACGAGAAGGTGCCGCCGCGCACGTAGGCATCGGCCATGCCGTCGATGTCCTTGACCACGTAGGACACCGAACCGCAGCGAATGCGGAACTCGAGCGCCCAGCTAAAGCGGTCGGCAAACAGTGGATTGTAGTACGGCACCAGCGAGGGCTCCAACGCCGCTTTGGGGGCGTCGGGACCAACGGCACCGGCAAGCTTGCGGCGCATGCTCGCCAGCTCATCCATGCGCGCGTCCGAAAGATCGGAGAGCGCCGCCATGAGGCTGGGACTCGTGGGGACAGGTGCTGGGAAGGGAAAGTTGGGGTTGACCGTGGGCGTTGTAGGCGCGGGACGCGCGGACTGTTTGGGCTGAGCCGCAAACGTGCGGACCGGCGTGCGCAAACCTTCGACGGGCTCGGCGCCGCTGGCATCCAAATACGCCAGCGCCGTGGCGATGGCGTGCTTGCACATGCCGGGGTAGCGATAGGCAGCGGGGCAATCGCAGTCGTAGTCGATCACCTCGTGCTCGTCCATGTCAAGCGCCACGTGCGTCTTGTACAGGTCGCCGCGCGAGCCGCGCACCGAGCCCTCAACCGTCACGTTTTTGGAGAAGCGCGAGCCGCTGTCCTCGATCGACAGAACGGCGCCGTTGAGCATGAGCGAACGCCCCTTCATAAAGGTTCCGCTCAACGCCGCCTCTTTGCGAAGCGCCTGCACAAACGTCCCCTGCGCCATCACTTCCTCCAATCTCACCCGGGGTAGCTTAGATAACCGTCACGCGGCCTTGGTTGCCGACGATGGCCTTTGCCTCTGCCAGCAGCGGAATCGAGCGTGCATTGACCTTGGCCGGCACCTCAGCGCGCAGCACGCGCCCGTCGACTTGCTCAATAAAGATCTCCACGCGGTCGCCGCCCGGGTTGGTGGTGAGCACCGTGGCCAGGCGCGCCATATTGCCCTGGCTAAAGCGGCTGTTGGGCACCATGACCTCAAAGACCTTGGGCTTGTTTTTCTCCTCGTTGAGCTCCAGCGGCACAATCTCCTGCGCGATGATCTGGTCGCCGCGGTCCGAGCGCTCGAGCTTGCCCTTAATGCGCACAAACGCGTCGGACAGCTGCGCGCCGGTCTCGGGATCGACCTCGCCGTACAGATACCCCTCGGCCTCCTTGTAGGTCTTGGGGAACACCACGACCGTGGCCTCGCCTTCCATGTCCTCGAGCTGCACGATGCCCATGGGGTCGCCGTTTTTGGTCACGCGCTTGGACACGCTCGAGACCATGCCGGCCCACCACAGCGCCTTGCCCTCGGGAATCTCCTGGTTGATGGTACCGCCCGTGGGGTTTTGCACCTCATAGCCGGTGTCGATCTGCGAGAACGAAAAATCGCGCGCCTTGGCTAGTGCATACTCAAACGGACGCAGCGGGTGGTCCGAGACATAGATGCCCAGAACCTCTTTCTCCTGGCTCAGCTTAAGGTGGCGGTCCCATTCCTGGCCATCCGGATCGGGCACGCTCACCTCAAAGCCCGAGCCCTCAACGTCGCCAAACATATCGAAGAACGACGTCTGGCCGCTCGCGCGATCCTTCTGGCGCTTTACTGCGGCATCGATGATGTTCTCGGGGTTGTTCTTGTCCACAAAGTGCATCATCTGGCGACGCGGATACCCCGTGGAGTCGAAGGCGCCTGCCTTGATGAGCGATTCGATCACGCGACGGTTGGCCTGGCTCGAGTCCACGCGCTCGACAAAGTCGTGCAGCGTCTTAAACGGACCGCCCG
>CAJLAN010000281.1 GCA_905204635.1 uncultured Collinsella sp.
CCTCCGTTCCCTCGGCGGCTTCGGCCACAACCTCGATATCGGGATCGGCGGCAAGTGCAGACTCGATACCATCGAGAACAACCTGAGGTTTCTCGTCTCCGCCCACAACGTCTACACAAACGCGAACGTTACTCATATACATGCTCCTTATACAAAAATGGCCGACTCATTGAGCCGGCCATTGTGGTTCCATTTGGAACGGCATCGCATCCAGAGTATACCGTTACTCGGTAACGATAACCTCGCGGTCCTTGTAGAAACCGCAGCTGGGGCACACGTGGTGCGGAAGCTTGACAGCGCCGCAACGGGGGCACGTGGACTGAGCCGCAGCCGAGATCTTCATGTTGGCGGAACGACGGGTGTGAGTGCGGATACGACCCTGCTTTTGTTTAGGTACGGGCATAGTGACCTTCCTTATGAACTATCCAGTGTGGCGATTACGCGCAAGTAGCAATACTACCACAGTTTTACTCATCAAGCTTGAGATTCTTCAATGCTGCAAATGGATTTTCCGTGGCAGCGGCCCATTCTGCCTCTGCCTGGGCGGCGCAATCGCATTGCTCGACGTTGAGATTGCAACCGCATGTGGGGCACAGACCACGGCAATCGGGCTTGCAGAGCACCACAAACGGCGTGTCCATAACGACCGCGTCATTGATGGGCTCACCCAGATCGACGATGCGGTCCTCACCCAGAAGCTCGTAGCCGTCCTCGTAGGCCTCGGGATCCTCGGGCTCCTCAAAGAGGTAGAACTCCTCGATCTCTCCGGCGATATCAAACGAGGCGGGCTCCAGGCAACGGTCGCACTCGCCAGTAGCGTATGCGCGGACCATACCCGTGAGCAAGACACCGGTACCGGCATTGGTAAAGACAACGTCGTAGTCGATGCCGTCCTGAAGCTGGTACTCCTTCTCGCCCACCGTGTAGGTGGCGACATCGACCTTACCGGTCAGCGGATACGAATCTCCAGGAAACTCGAGCTGCTCGGAAAGATCGACGGTAACGCTCGGGAACTCAGCCATTACCACTGACCATTCTGTTGGGCGGCACCCTCGTTGAGCTGCTGGCGGCAACGGGTAACGGTGCCAGTCAGGCTCTTGAGGTTCTCCTCCAGGTGCGTAAAGACCTGCTCTGCGTAGTCCTCGGCAGCATAACGCGTCTCGCGCTCGTACTGCTGGGCACGATCGCGGATGTCGTCGGCCTGCTGCTGCGCAAGGCGGACGATCTCCTGCTCACCGGCAATGGTGAGGGCCTGCTGCTGAGCGTCAGCGATGATGGAATCGGCCTGAGCGGCGGCGGAAGCCATGAGCTCCTCGCGCTCCTTAAGGATACGGCGGGACTTCTGCCACTCCTCGGGATAGCTCATACGGATCTCGTCGAGGATGTTGAAGAACACGTCGGCGTCGATGACCTTGAACTGAGCGTTCTTGCCGAAAGGCGGCTTGGCTTCCTCGATCAGCCCTTCGAGCTCATCGACCAAGCTGACGATCCTATCGCCAGGAAAATTCTCGCCCGGCATCCGGTCTCCTTTCATAGGTAACATATCATCGTGCTAGTTTACCACATGCCACCAGGCAATAAGAAACGTCACGAAAAGCGATGTTTGAGCGCTTCGACCACGTTGGACGGGACAAACGTCGATACATCGCTGCCGAGCGAGGCGATCTGGCGAACAACCGAGCTCGAGATATAGCCGTACTGCGGCGCACTCATGACAAAGATGGACTCCAGCTCGCTATCCAGACGATAGTTAAGGTCGGCCTGCTGCAGCTCATATTCAAAGTCGGTCATGGCGCGCAGACCCTTGACCACGGCCCCCGCCCCCTGCTCACGAGCGAAGTCGACCAAGAGGCCGGTAAAGGGCAGGACCTCGACGCCGTCGATATCACCGAGCGCCTCGCGGGCCAGCGCCACGCGCTCATCGAGCATAAACGTGGTGCCCACGCCGTTTTTACCCTGCGACTCGGCAACAGCGACGATCACGCTGGGAAAGATGCGGCGGGCGCGACGGATCACATCGATATGGCCAAACGTAATGGGATCAAAAGTGCC
>CAJLAN010000282.1 GCA_905204635.1 uncultured Collinsella sp.
GAGAATAATTTATCGCCCAACGGCGCCTGTCGGCCGCTGAACGGCACGACCGGACGGTGAAGCTCAAAATGATCCGTTTCCCTCCGTCCCCAGCGGATCAGGTGATCCATGGGGGACGGAGGGAAACGGATCATTTTTGCTGCAAGGGCTGCTGAAGACTTTGTCCTGCTTGGGCTGCGGTCATCGTCCGCCGCAACAGCGCCACTATACTTTTGAATATCTGAGCATTTTGAAAGGCAGGATATGACCGCAACCGCCAGTCGAACCACCAACCGCAGACCCGAGCTTTTGGCGCCCGCCGGAGGGCCCGAACCCTTTGCCGCCGCACTAGCCGCCGGGGCAGACGCCATCTACTGCGGCATGGGCAGCTTCAACGCCCGCCGCAAGGCCACCAACTTTACCGACGAGGCCTTTGAGCAAGCCTGCCGCGCCGCACATCTAGCCGGGTCGCGCGTCTACGTCACGGTCAACATCGTCATCAAGCAGTCCGAGATGGGCGATGCGCTGCAACTCATCCATCGCTGCTCCACGCTGGGCGCCGACGCCTTCATCATCCAGGACTGGGGCCTGTTCTTTGAGGTCAAGCGCACCATGCCCGGCATCGAGACACATATCTCGACCCAGGCGAACATCCACGACGACCGCGGAACCCTTTGGTGCCGCGAGCAGGGCGCCGACCGCGTGACTCTCTCGCGCGAGCTCTCCATCGACGAGATCGCCGCCATTCATAATGCCGCGCCCGATGTGGACCTTGAGGTCTTTAGCCATGGCGCCATCTGCTTTTGCTACTCGGGCCTGTGCCTGCTTTCGAGCTTTGCCATGGCGGGACGATCGGCCAACCGTGGTATGTGCGCCCAGCCCTGCCGCCTGCCCTACGAACTGATCGACGAAAACGGTCGCGCGCTCTCCCCCGCCGGCCGCGAGCGTGCGCTATGCCCGCGTGACACCAACACCTCGCAGCTTGTTCGCCGCCTGTATGACGCCGGCGCCGCGTCGCTCAAGCTCGAGGGCCGCATGAAGGCGCCCGATTACGTGTACTCCATCGTCGATGTGTATCGTCATCAGATTGATGACATGCTGGCCGATGTTTCGACCTCCAAGGATGAGGATGCAGCCCGCCAGCGACAGCTCAAGCGCTGCTTTAACCGCGACTTTACGCACGCCTACCAAGACGGTACCTCGGGCGACGAGATGATGAGCTACGAGCGCTCCAACAACCGCGGCCAGATTGTGGGCACGGTGCTGGGCAGCCACCTGGCCAACCGCGATGTACGCGGACTCAAGCCCGACGATCGCCGTCGCCGCGCCGCCATCGCCCGCATTGAGCTGTTTGAGCCCGTGGGCAAGGGCGACCTGCTGGAGCTTCGTCACGATAACGAGTTTGACCAGTTCCTGACCACCATTGCCGCCGATGATGCCGCCGCGGGCGGCATCATCGAGTGCCGCGTGCCCCGCAGCATGCCCGAGGGCTGCCGCGTGCGCGTGATTCGAAGCCAGCGCGCCATTGACGCCGCCGGGGCTGCGCTCAAACGCGATGTGCTGCGCCGCCGCGCCGTAGACGTGTCCGTTGTGGCGCGTCTGGGCGAGCCGTTTACCGTTACGCTCACCTGCTGCGACGACCCTTCGCTTACGGCCACGGCCACGGGCTTTACCGTCGAGGCTGCCAAGAACCGCGCCGTCGAGGCATCCGATCTGGTTGAGCACGTCGGGCGCATGGGCTCCTCTCCCTTTGAGGCCGCAAGCTTTAACGTTTCGCTCGACGCCGGCTGCGGTATGGGCTTTTCCGCCGTGCACAAGGTGCGCGCCGCCGCTTGTAAGGCGCTGGAAGAGGCCATTCTGGCACCGTACGAGGAGCGCGCGAAAACGCTCGAGCTGCCGGCGATTGTAACCAGTGATTCCCGCCCCGCGCCCGAGCACTACCGCGATGAGCCGCAGATCTGCGCCACCGTCACCTCGCTCGAGGCCGCCGAGGCCGCTCGCGCCGAGGGTGTTACGCGCATCTACATGACCACCGACGCGCTCGATGCGGCCGAGCTCTCCCCCGCCG
>CAJLAN010000283.1 GCA_905204635.1 uncultured Collinsella sp.
CCGCATCGGCATCGGCCGTCGCATGGTTCGCGGCCCAGCGCAGGTTCTCGACCGTACCGGCGATACGCGTGAGCGAGTTCTCGGCACCCTCCAGGCGCTCCCAAGAGAAGTCGAGCGGCGAGCGATAGCTCGTCTGCAGCATCAGCAGGCGCAGGGCGGCAGCGGAGTGCTGCTCGAGGACCTCGACCAGCGTAAAGAAGTTGCCAAGCGACTTGGACATCTTCTCGCCGTCTACCAGCAGCATGCCAGTGTGCATCCAGGTGTTGGAGAAACCCTGGTGCCAGGCGCAGGTGGCCTGGGCGCACTCGTTCTCGTGATGCGGGAAGGCAAGGTCGGAGCCGCCACCGTGGATGTCAATCGGGGTGCCCAGGTAACGATGCACCATGGCGGCGCACTCGGTATGCCAACCGGGACGGCCCTCGCCCCAAGGGCTCGGCCAGCTGGGCTCGCCGGGCTTGGCGGCCTTCCACAGGGCAAAGTCGAGCGGGTCGTTCTTGTCCTCGTTCTCCTCGATGCGTGCGCCAACCATAAGGTCGTCGATGTTGCGGCCCGAGACCTGACCATAGTTGGGATCGCTGCGCACGGCAAAGTACACATCGCCGTTATCGGCGGCGTAAGCGTGGCCCTGCTCGATAAGCGTCTTGATCATGGCGATCATGGGGCCGATCTCCTTGGTGGCGCGGGGGCGCACATCGGGATCGAGCACGTTGGCGGCGCGCATAACGCCGATGAACTTGTCGGAGAACTCCGTCGCGACCTCGGCGGCCGTACGGCCCTGCTCGTTGGCGCGCTTGATGATCTTGTCATCGACATCGGTGAGGTTCTGGGCAAACGTGACCTCGTAGCCGCTCGCGATGAGCCAGCGACGAATCACGTCAAAGCTGATGAACGTGCGGGCATTGCCGATGTGGATGTTGTCGTAGACCGTGGGGCCGCACACGTACATGCGGACCTTGCCGGACTCGATGGGCTGGAACTCTTCCTTTTTATGGGTAGCGCTGTTGTAGATACGCATTCGTTACTCCTTAACGGTTTTCTGTAGCAGGCAGACGGCCCAGGCGCCGATTCCCTCGCCCTGGCCTTCCCAACCGAGCTTTTCGGTCGTAGTGGCGGCGACGCCCACGTTTTCGACATCGACGCCCAAGGCATGGGCGAGGTTGGCGCGCATGGCATCGCGGTGCGGGGTGATCTTAGGCTGCTGGCAGGCAATGGTGCAATCGGCATCGACAAACTCAAAGCCCAACTCGCGCGCATAGTCCATCACGCGAGCGAGCAGCACCATCGAGTCGGCACCCTCATAGGCGGGGTCGGTATCGGGGAATAGCTTGCCGATGTCTCCCCCGCGGCAGGCGCCCAGAATGGCGTCGGCCAAGGCGTGCGCGAGCACATCGGCATCCGAGTGGCCCAGCAGGCCGCGCTCGTAGGGAATGTCGACACCGCCGATGATACATCGACGCCCCTCCACCAGACGGTGAACGTCGTAGCCATGGCCAATGCGCAGGTTACTGAACATGGGGAAGGTCCTCTCCCTCGGCCATGCGGCCAAGCAGAATCGCGGTTACGGGACGCAGGTCCTCGGGCACCGTCACCTTAAGGTTATCGCGCGGGCTCTGGACACAGCGGACGCGCCCGCCCATGCGCTCGACCAGCGACGAATCATCGGTGCCGATAAAGCCCTCGGCAATGGCTGCAGCGTGGGCGCGCTTCATAGCATCGACGCTAAAGATCTGCGGCGTCTGCGCAGCCCAGTAGAGCTCACGCGGCGGCGTCTCGACGATGTTGTCGCCATCGACGATCTTGAGCGTGTCGATCGCGGGCTGACCGCACACGACACCGTCGAGGGCGCGGTCGCCCACAAGCACGTCGATCGCGTGGTCGATGGCCTCGGTCGTAATGAGCGGACGAGCACCATCGTGAATGGCGACGTATTCAAAGCCCGCCGGCACCGCGTGCACGCCGGCGCGGGTGGAATCCTGGCGGGTCGCGCCGGCATCGGCAAAGCTGATGGGCGTGTCATAGTCAAACGGGTCGATGGAGATCGGAA
>CAJLAN010000284.1 GCA_905204635.1 uncultured Collinsella sp.
TGCGGCTGCCACGGTCACCACGACCATGACGGGCACGAAGGCTGCGGCTGCCACTAGCGGCAAGCACCTCGTCGAGAACGCGCTTCCACGCGTGCGACAACCAGCGAACAAACGGCGAAGGCCGTCTGGAATACCATCCAGGCGGCCTTCGCCATACACGACTCAACTAGTCGTTACTTCTTGTTGCGCATCTGCGCTTCCATCTGGCGCAGCAGGTCCATATCGGACTTGGGGCCGCCCGTTCCCAGGCCGCCCATGCCGCCCAGGCCCATGGCATCCAGACCGGGAATATTGGGCATGCGCATCTTTTTGCCCTTCTTACCCTTCTTGCCCTTCTTGCCGCCAGCCTGCGCCTGATTGGCCATCGTGCGCATGCGGCCCATCATCTTATTCATCTCGCCCCACTGCTTCATAAGGCTGTTGACCTCGGTGGGGGTCACGCCGGCACCCTTGGCAATGCGGGCACGACGCTGGCCGTTAATGATGGAAGGACGCAGGCGCTCCTCCTTGGTCATCGACATGATGATGGCTTCGTTCTTGTCAAAGATGCCCTCGTCCAGGTTGCCGCCCATCTGGTTGAGCGCGCGCTGACCACCGGGAAGCATGCCCAGAATGCCCTTCATGCCGCCCATCTTCTTGACGGCCTTCATCTGGTCGATCATCGTGCTGTTCGCGTTCTCCTCCGTCCACGCGGCGAAATCCGCCGTCCGGGCGATCAGCGCATCCTCGAGCTGCTCGGCGTCGGCCGCCTCCTGGGCCTTCTCGATAATGCCGACGACATCGCCCATGCCTAAAATGCGCTTGGCCATGCGGTCGGGGTAGAACGGCTCAAGCGAATCGGGCTTCTCGCCCATGCTCACGAACTTGATGGGCTTGCCGGTCACCTGGCGCACGGAAAGCGCGCCGCCGCCACGAGCGTCGCCGTCGAGCTTAGAGATGATCACGCCGTCAAAGTCGGTGCGCTCGGCGAAGGTCGAGACGACGTTGACGATATCCTGACCGGTCATGGCATCGACGACCATCAGCACCTGATCGGGCTTGACGGCCTTCTTGATGTCCACGGCCTCCTGCATCATCTGCTCATCGATCTGAAGACGTCCGGCGGTATCGACGATGACCACGTCGCGCAGGTGGTCGACGGCCTCCTGGATGGCGCCCTTGGCGATATCGACCGGGTGCGCACCGTCGCCGCGGAAGACCGGTACGCCGATCTCGCCACCGAGCGTGGCCAGCTGGTCGGCAGCAGCGGGACGGTAGACGTCGCACGCGGCGAGCAACGGCGAGCGGCCCTGCTTCTTGAGCAGGTAGGCCAGCTTTACGGCAGCCGTGGTCTTACCGGAGCCCTGCAGACCCACAAGCATGATGACATTGGGAATGCGGTTGCTAAAGACGAGTTTGCTCTCGGTGGAACCGAGCATCTCGGTGAGCTCGTCGAGCACGATCTTGACGACGTTTTGCGCCGGCGACAACGACTCCATGACCTCTGCGGTCATGCAGCGTTCCTTGGTCTTGGCGACGAACTCCTTAACGACCTTAAAGTTGACGTCGGCCTCGAGCAACGCCATGCGAATGTCGCGCATGGCAGAGGTAATATCGGCCTCGGTCAGCTTACCCTTGCCGCGCAGGCGGTCAAATGTGTCGTTGAGGCGATCGCTCAGAGAATCAAACACTAGTCACTCCTTAATTGGACTCGCCCACCAGGGCGCGGCAGAAATCTTTGGCATTGAACTCCTGCAGGTCATCGACCTGCTCGCCCACGCCGATGCGCAGGATCGGGAGCTTGAGTTTCTCGGCCACGGCCATGGCGATACCGCCCTTAGCCGTGCCGTCGAGCTTAGTCATGATAATACCGTCCAGGCCCAGCGCCTCGTTAAACTCGAGCGCCTGGTTCAGACCGTTTTGGCCCGTCGCGGCGTCGATCACAAGCACGACCGAAACCGGCATGGGACCGGCGGCCATATTTGCGGCGCGCTTACGGGTCACATTGACCACCTTGGCAAGCTCGCGCATGAGCTCAGGGCTCGTGTGCAGACGGCCGGCG
>CAJLAN010000285.1 GCA_905204635.1 uncultured Collinsella sp.
GCCAGCGGGCGGTCGAACCAGGTGTAGTCGATCATGCCGCCGTAGGCCTCGGTGTTCAGGCGCAGCGTCTCGCCTGCGCCATCGAGCTCGGGCACGGCCTTGACCTTAAACGTCGGCGAATCGCTGTGCGACGCCGTGAGCTGAAAATGATAGTCACCGGCGACGCCGTCCTCGCCCCACGTCGCGGCCAGGTCCTCGCCCACCTTAAAGGCAACAACGCTCGAGGTGTTGCGCTGCGTGTAATAACGCCCGCCCGGTTCGATGTCCCACGCCGCATTCTCGGGCAGGTAGGTAAAGCCCGCCTCGTCGAGCTCGGCCATAATGGTCGCCGCCGTATGGAACATACTGGGGCATGCCTCGATAAAGTCGATAAGGTCGTTGGCGGCCTCGATATCATCGGCCGTCACATGCGCGCGCTCGGGCGTTTCCTGATCCGTCATGCTCTCCCCTTTCGCTGGGTTGATGGTCCCCTCCAGCATACCCCGCCACGCCAGCGCCGCACTCTTCATTCCGTGCTTAATTCCGCGCCACTCACCAAGTTGAGCCATCATGCCCGCGCTCCTTTTGCGACAATTGCGCTAACAGGACGAGAGGAGCCGTCATGAAGCCACGTAACATTGCCATCACCTGCGGTGTCGCGGGAGTCGCCGTCGGCCTTGCCGCTGCCACCGGTATCGTTTATCACAAGCAAATCAAGTCCGCCGCGTCGCTCAAACGCTTGACCGGCTACGCGGATGGCTATGACCTGTACGCAATCGACATCGCCTACGACTACGATCTCGATCGCATCATCGCCGCTGGCGTGCGCGACGACCAGACCTACATCGATGCCGTGGTGGCGCAGGTGCTGCCCGGTGTGCCGGCACATGTCCAGGCGCCCCAGTTTGCCTGCAGCGCTTTTGTCGCCGTAGATGCCGAAGGTCGCGTGCGCACCGGTCGCAATTACGACTTTAAGGACGACACCTCGGCGCTGCTGGTGCGCAATCACCCACGCGGCGGCTATGCTTCCATCGGGCTTGCCGCCCTTAACAACCTGGGCGATAACACTCCGCTTGACTCCGTCGCCGGACGCGCCGCGGCGTTGATGGGCCCGTTTGCCCAGCTCGATGGTGTTAACGAATGCGGCGTGTCCATTGCCGTACTCACTCTGGATTCCAAGCCCTGTGACCAGGACACGCAACGTCCCGTCATCAATACCTCGCTCGCCGTCCGTCTGGTGCTCGACCGTGCCGCCACCACGCAAGAAGCTGTCGACCTGCTTTCCGCCTACGACATGCACGCCATGGCAGGACGCGATTACCACTTCTTTATCAACGACGCCGCCGGTGACGCGCACGTAGTAGAGTGGGATCCGCGCGATCCGGACCGTGCTTTCAAAGCGACTCCCGTACGCCAGGTTACGAACTTCTACGCCTGCTATGGCGACGAAGTGCTGCCCAACCAAAAGAATGGCGAGCTGGGCCATGGTAAAGAGCGCGCCGTCGCAATCGCCGATGTCCTTGACGCCCATGTCGGTGCCCAGGACGAAACGATTGTCTGGGAAGCCTTGCGCGCTGCAGCGCAAGAGCCCAATCCGGAAGACATCACCAGCAATACGCAATGGTCGGTCGTCTTTGACAATACCGAACCCGCCGCCGCTATTACGCTGCGCCGCCACTGGGGCGACGTCGACGCCTTCGCACTGTAAGGAGCCAGGCCCGTCGGCCTTACGCTCGCCTGACGTTGTTTACATTTCCATACGCTTGAGCTAACACGTTTTACCCCGTATCAACAGTGTGCGGGGGTAAACTTATGCGCATGTTATAACTTGCCCGGAAGGATTCACCATGCTTAGGATCGGTCTTCTTACCAGTGGCGGCGACTGCCAGGCACTCAACGCCACCATGCGCGGCATTGTCAAAACGCTTATGACCAACAGCGAAGAGCCTATCGAGATCTATGGTTTTGAGGACGGCTACCAGGGCCTTATCTACAGCAGATTCCGTGTCATGACTCCCGCCGATTTTAGCGGCATCCTCACCCGCGGCGGCACCATCC
>CAJLAN010000286.1 GCA_905204635.1 uncultured Collinsella sp.
GCGATTTTGGTGCGGTTCACGTATCCTCCCATAACGGTTGAATGATAGTTATCCATACAGTTCGATATTCTAGCAGCTCGGCTCATTTGGGCTATACAGATAAGGCATTGGCGGGATGGTTTTTCAAACGAAAAGCGCCCGCGGCCAAATGGTCGCGGGCGCTTGACGAGGTGCCTTTTGGCTGTGTGGCGCGGGGCCTGGCTACTTGGTCTTGGCAACCAGCAGCGGGTCGCCAAGCTTGACGAGCGGGTTGCCGCCGATAAGCGTTCCAGACTCGCCGACATGGTCGATGCTCTTCAGACGATCGAGCTCGGAGGTCACGCTGTCCTCGTGACCAGCGGCCTTAATGGCCTCGCGGTCGAAGCTGATGAGCGGCTGGCCTGCCTTGACCACATCGCCCATCTCGACAAAGCGGGCAAAACCCTTGCCGTTCATTTCCACGGTACCCAGGCCAACATGGATAAACACGCGAAGACCGTCCTCGGTAATCATGCCGATGGAGTGGTTGGTGACAGTGGTGGCACCGATGCGGCCGTTGGCGGGCGCATAGATGGTGCCGGTAATGGGCTCGATGCCATAGCCCTGGCCAAGCATGCCCGAGGCGATCGTCTCGTCGGGAACCTCGTCCAGGTTGACGAGCACGCCGTTGACGGGGGCATAGATGACGCCTTCGCGGGTAGCGAAGCTTGCTGCGGGCGGAACGGACGCCTCGCCGGTCGAGGTGAAGGTGGACTTAAGCGAATCGAGCAGACCCATAGTTGCCTCCAACTTAAATAGGCGCATATCGCGCGTTTGGTTTGCCGGAAACGTTTCACATGTGTTTCGCGGCTTGGTCAACGCCCCTATTCTACGCTGCTCAATGATACCTCTGAACTGGGATTATGTGATATATCAGTTGAAGGGAAACTTATTGCCGGAGTGTTTCTGCGCCACGGGTTCAAGTGGGGTACGCTTGAAGGCGAAAAACAAGGGCGCATAATTTGCGCGAAGGGAGCACATATGATTGTCGAGAACCATGCGCTGTGGGGCGAGGAGCCGACCGAGGATTATCCGGCGGCGTTTACGTATTTGGGTGCCGAGCCGTTGCCCGATAAACCGAATGGCCGCCGCCCCGCGGTGATTATCTGTGGCGGAGGTGCGTTTACGCATATCGCTCCGCATGAGCAGGATCCTGTGGCGTTTGCGTTTTTGGATCACGGTTACCAGGCCTTTGTGCTCAACTATGTCACGAGTTCTACAGGTGACGTGAGATTTCCGCACCCCCAGGCAGATCTTGCCAAGATGGTCGCCACGGTGCGCGCCAACGCCGACGAGTGGCATGTCGATCCTAAGCGCGTGTGCGTCGTGGGCTTTTCTGCTGGCGGCATGATTTGCGCCTCGCTGGCAACACAGTGGAAGACCGGCCCCTTTGCGGCACTTGCCGGGGCGCGTCCGGACGACATTCGTCCCGATGCCGTGGTGCTGGGCTATCCATTGCTAGACTTTGCCTATGTGCGCGACATGCAGACGCGCGATCCGCGCATTGACTTGCGTGTGCCCAAGACGGGCGGCAAGACGGGGCGCGATTTGCTCAACGACTACCTGTCGATGGTGACGGGCGGCGAGGCAACTGACGAGCATCTGGCCGACATCTGCCCCACCACGCATGTTTCGCGTCAGATGCCACCGACCTTTGTGTGGGGCGTGTCCGACGACAAGACGGCGCCGATCGCGCAGGTCTACCCGTTTGCGCAGCGCATGGCCGAGGAGGGCGTTGCATGCGAGATGCACGTCTTCGACCAGGGTGGTCACGGCCTTTCGCTCGGCAACGCCAACACCGCGGTCGACAACGAGGACAAGCAGGTGGCAGTCCGCCCCTGGATTCGCCTAGCCTTCCGCTTCCTCGAGCGCCACGGGTTTTAGTTACGGCGTTTTACCAAACGCCGTAACCACTTGACGCTGCAAGCCCGCCAGGGCGGCAATCTGCCTTTCAACTTCGGCGGCATGACCAGAAGGTCAATGCCGCCTCGTTTCAGGGCACCTTGCTCGCCCTGGCGG
>CAJLAN010000287.1 GCA_905204635.1 uncultured Collinsella sp.
GCACAGAACCTCGCCGAGGTCGTGGCCGCCATAACCCCGCGCGTGCAGGAGCTGCGTGTGATCAACACCATCTGCGCCGCCACGAGCGAGCGCCAGCAGGCCGCCGCCGCACTTGCCAACCGCTGCGACTGCATGGTCGTGGTGGGCGGCAAGAACTCGGGTAACACCCGCCGCTTGGCACAGATCTGCGCCGACGTCTGCGAGCACACCCATCACATCGAGGAGGCTTCCGAGCTACAGGCCGCATGGTTTGCCAACGTACGCCACATCGGCATCACTGCCGGAGCCTCCACCCCGCAAGAACACATCGAGCGCGCCGTTGAGCGCATCAAGGAGCTTTGCCGCTAGTCATGGACCAGACCGTACCCGCATACGCCGCCGAGGTGGCCGATTACGGGCGCAGCCGCGACCCCGAGCCGGGTGAAGGCGCGCTCGTAAAGAACGTGCGTCCCGAATCGCCCGCGTGGGATGTGGGTATCGAGCCGGGCATGCGCGTGCTCACGGTCAACGGTGAGCAGCTTACCGACATGATTGTGTGGCTCTGGGAGGCCGACGATGATACCGTCGACCTCGAGGTTTTCGACCCGCGCGACAACACCGTCACCCCCGTCGAGCTCGACCGCTTCCCGGGAGAGGACTGGGGCCTTGAGTTCGATGGCCCCATCTTCGATGGCATGCGCACCTGCGTGAACGCCTGCGTGTTCTGCTTTATGACGATGCTCCCCAAGGGCGGCCGCTCAACGCTCTATATTCGCGATGACGACTACCGCCTGAGCTTTTTGCAGGGCAACTTTGTCACGCTCACGAACCTCACCGACGAAGATGTTCAAAACGTCATCCAACGCAACATGAGCCCCATGAACGTGTCGGTCCACGCCGTAAGCCCCGACGTCCGCCGCCGTATGATGGGCCGCAACGCCCAGCGCGGCATGGATGTGCTCGAGGCCATCATGGCCGCCGGCATAGAGATTCATGCGCAGATCGTGTTGTGCCCCGGCATGAACGACGGCGAGGAGCTGGAAAAGACCCTGCGCTTTTGCGAGGAGCACGAGCAAATCACAAGTCTGGGCATTGTGCCGCTCGGTTTTACCAAGCATCAGAACCGTTTTAGCTGGTCCTACAGCGACAAGCCCGAGCTGGCGCGCGAGACCATCGCGATGATCAGGCCCTTCCAGGACCGCGCCTATGAGCGCTTTGGCCGCCACACCTTCCAGATGAGCGACGAGTTCTATCTGGACGCCGGCATCGATCCTCCCGAAGCAGACTTTTACGACGGTTACCCGCAGTACTACGACGGCATCGGCATGATCCGCTCATATCTGGACGAGACCGACGACGTGCTTGCCGCCGACGCCGAGCGCATGAGTCGCGTTTTGGAGGCAATCGCTGCCCGTGGCGAGCACCCGCTGTGCCTCTCGGGCGCCAGCGCGCGCGACACCGTGGCCCGCTTTGTGGAGTCGCCGCATGGTCTCGGCGGCACCGTCACGGCCATCAAGAACCGCTACTTTGGCGGCAACGTGGACGTGACCGGCCTCATCGTCGCGTGCGACATTCTGGAGCAGCTGCCTCAAGACCTGTCGGGGGTTATGCTCTTTGTGCCTAAGCTCATGTTCAACGCTGACGGCATGACGCTTGACGAGTATCATCGTGACGATTTACTCGCAAGCCTTAACCACCGAGGCGCCGAGGTTCATGTGGTGTCGACCATGCCGCATGAGCTGCTCGATACCCTGGAGCGCATCCTTGGCATTGTGCCCGCAGACTCTAACACTTCCACTGACCCTACCCATTAAAGGAGAGCAGATGAAACCTATCGTCGCCGTCGTCGGACGCCCCAACGTGGGCAAGTCCACGCTCGTTAACCGCCTGGCCCAGACCTCGGACGCCATCGTCCACGAGTCCCGCGGCGTCACGCGCGACCGCTCGTACCACACGGCCGATTGGAACGGCCGCGAGTTCACCATCGTTGACACGGGCGGTATCGAACCGCTCAAGAGCGACGACGTCTTTGCCACGTCCATCCGCGACCAGGCG
>CAJLAN010000288.1 GCA_905204635.1 uncultured Collinsella sp.
GGGTGTTTCACACACCCCCGCCGTCGCTTCTATCGCATCGTTGAAAGGATGCAATCATGCTGCTCCCCGATTCCAAGACCGAGCTCGTCCGTCGCGGCAACAAGGTCGTTTACGACCTGGGCGACAAGATCGTCAAGGTCTTTAACGAGACCAAGCCCGTCTCCGACGTGTTCAACGAGGCTTTGAATCTTGCCCGCATCAATGAGTGCGGCATCCGCAGCCCCAAGGCTCTCGAGGTTTCTCAGCTCGAGAACGCCAACGGCTGGGCGCTCGTGACCGAGAAGGTTCCGGGCACCACCCTTGCCGAGAAGATGACTGCCGAGCCCCAGCGCTTTGGTGAGTACCTCGAGATGTTCGTCGACCTCCAGATCGAGATCCACGGCTACACCTCCCCGCTGCTCAACCGTCAGCGCGACAAGTTCGCCCGCATGATCGACAGCCTTGATCAGCTCAATGCCACCACGCGCTACAACCTTCAGGAGCGTCTGGACGGCATGACCAAGGAGTTCAAGGTCTGCCACGGCGACTTCAACCCCTCCAACGTCATCGTCGGCGACGACGGCCAGCTCTATGTGTGCGACTGGGCACACGCCACCCAGGGCTCCCCTGCTGCCGACGTTGCCACCACCTACCTGCTCTTCGCCCTCAACAGCAAGGACCAGGCCGAGGCCTACCTGGAGCTCTACTGCGACCGCGCCGACATGCCCATGCAGGTCGTGCGTCAGTGGACGAGCATCGTCGCCGCTTCCGAGCTCGCTCGTAAGCGCAACGTGAACGATGAGTTCCTTAAGAACTGGATCGACGTCGTCGATTATCAGTAATATCTGAGCGATTTATTTCGCATCGGAGGCACAAAGGGAAACCCCGCAGCTCATATGGGCTGTGGGGTTTTCCTTTTAGATATCGAGGATGCTACAAGATAAAAGAACGGCCCCGCATCTCCCCGATCTGGAGAAATGCGGGGCCGTCCCGTATATCGAACTACAAACGAAATCGTCGATTAACGACGGGCAGCCTTCACAAGCTCGGCAACCTTGGCAACGACCTCGTCGATCGCCACGTCCTCACGCTCGCCGGTAGCACGGTCCTTGAGCTCAACGGTACCGTTCTTAAGGCCGCGCTTGCCAAGAACAACCTGATACGGGAAGCCCATAAGGTCGTTGTCGGCAAACTTAAAGCCGGGACGCTCGTCGCGGTCATCGACGACAACCTCGATACCCTCAGCGCACAGGCCCTCGACGATCTGCTCGCAGACGGTAGCGCACTCCTCCTTCTTGGGATCGAGCGGAATCACCGCGACCTCGTACGGAGCAACGGAGACCGGCCAGACGATGCCGTGCTCGTCGTTGTGCTGCTCGACGATGGCGGCCAGCGTGCGAGAGATGCCCACACCATAGCAGCCCATGATGAAGGGCTTCTCCTCGCCGTCCTCGTCCATGAAGGTGGCGCCCATGGCACGAGAGTACTTGTCGCCGAGTTGGAAGATCTGGGCCACCTCGATGCCACGAGCGCCTTCCAACGGAAGTCCGCACGTAGGGCAGCAGTCGCCGGGCTTCACCGTGGCCAGATCGGCCCACTCGTCCACCTGGAAATCCTCGCCCAGACGTGCACCCACGTAGTGATAGCCGTCCTCGTTGGCGCCGACGACCCACTTCGGCACCGCCTTCAGGCTGTTTGCCGCGATGACGAACGCGTCCTCGGGCAGGCCTACCGTCCCCATGGAGCCCTTGCACAGGCCGAAGGCGAGCATCTCCTCGTCGGTCAGCAGCGTAAAGCCGGGCACGAGACCCTCGATCTTCAGCTCGTTCAGCTCGTGGTCGCCGGGAATGAACAGGCACACGAGGTTGCCCTCGGCGTCCTTGCCGGACAACGCCTTCACCGTGGAGGACTCGGGGATGTTCAGGAACGCGGCCAGCTCGGCGATAGTGTGCACGTCGGGCGTGGCGATCTTCTCCATGGCGTCCACTTCGTACAGCGTGGGGCGGGCCAGGCACGCGCCGGCCTC
>CAJLAN010000289.1 GCA_905204635.1 uncultured Collinsella sp.
CCTGTCTGCGCCACGGCATCCCCACCAACCGCCTGGCCTACGCCATGCAGTACTTCGACCTGAGCTGCGTCGCATTTGAGAACCTGCCCTACGTGACGCTGCTCTGCCGTCTGCTCAAGCAGCTTCCCACGCGCGAGCACTCGGCCGAGGAGCTCGACAACTTGCTCGCCGGCAAGCTGGGCTTTTTGAGCTTTACAACCGAGGTCATGACGCAGCCCGACGTGGACGGCGTGCGCCCCTACCTGCTGGTGAGCGCCGGCGCCCTGCCCGAAAAGATTGACGCACTGGCGAGCCTGCCGCGCGAGGTGTGGTCGAGCACGCTGTTGCTCGATGCCGACGCCGACCGCGTGCGCGACGTGCTCACGCAGATTCGCATTGGGCTTGAGCAGGGCTTTATCAACAACGGACACTTGGCGGCGCTCGGTCGCGCGATGAGCTACAGCTCGCCTTCGGCCGTGGTGCGCGAGCAACTTTCGGGCGTGGACTTCTATCTGTTCCTGCGCGATCTGCTCGACCACTTTGATGAGCGCGTGGACGGGCTGCGTACCAAGCTTGCCGCGCTGGCAGGCCGCATCTTTGTGGCCGATGGCTGCCTGGCGAGCTTTACCGGCAGTGACGAGGACTTTGACGCGTACTGGGCCGCCGCGGGCGACCTTGGGCTGGGCGCTGGCAACGGCGCCGATGCCGGCCGCGACGCGCTCGTGGTGCCGACGCCGTACGACCGCCACGAGGCCTTTGTCATCCCCAGCGACATCTGCTTTGCGGCAAGCGCGTGCGACCCGCGTCGCTTAGGGCTTGACGTGACGGGCGCTTGGGCCGTAGCTGCCAACGCGCTCTCCTACGACTACCTGTGGAACGAAATCCGCGTGAAGGGCGGTGCGTACGGATGCGGATTCCGCGCAGCTGGCGAGCGTCAGGTGGCGTTCTACACCTACCGCGACCCGGCGGTCGATCCTTCGATTGAGCGCGTGGAACGCGCGGGCGCATGGCTCGGCAGCTTTGAGCCCGACGAGGCCGCCTTCGAGGGCTTTATCGTAAGCTGCGTGAGCGGCATGGACGCGCCCGTGAAGCCGTACGCGCTCACCAAGCGCCGTAACACGACCTACTTGGCCGGGCTCGATCCGCACGCACGCGAGGAGCGCCGCGCCCAGATGCTCGCGGCCACACCCGTTGAGCTTCGCTCGCTCGGCGCCGACGTAACGCGCATTGCAGCCGAGTCGCCCACCTGCGTCTTTGGCGGCCGAGACGTCATCGCCAAGAGCAACGCCGGCTTTAACGTCGTCGACCTGCTGGGCTAACCACAAAGGTAGATTTTTGGGACATGCCTAAAAATCTACCTTTTTGTTTTGGCAGCGGAAATGCCCTGGTCACAGGGGTAGATCGTAAGACATGTCCCAATAATCTACTTAAAGGCCAACGGCGGAGAGAACGAGTCCCCAACCGGCGCCGATGACGTACATCATGACCAGGAACATGACGTTCTCGCGGGCACTGCGGTTGGTGCGGAACAACACCAGGTAGCCCACGCCGGCGGAGATAAGCGTGCCGGCGAGCATCGGGGCCAGCTGCAGCGCGCCTTCCAGGTACAGTTGCGTGATGACGACGCTGGCCGAGCAGTTGGGGATCAGGCCGACAAGCGCCGAGCCCAGGACCGCAAGCGTCTCGTTGCCGCGCAGGAACTGCTCGATCGCCGACTCGCCGAAGGTCTCGAGCACGGCGACCAGAATCAGCGTCACCAGGAAAATGAATACCGACACCTGCACGGTATGCGAGATCGCGCTGCGGATGATCGACAGGAGGGGCGTGCCCTCGTGAGAGTGGGAGTGACCGTGGCCATCATGGTGTTCATGCTCGCCCTCATGACCGTGATCGTGTCCATGTCCGTGTTCGTGCTCGTCCTCGTCCTCGTCTTCATCGCAACCGCAATGGTCGCGCTCGCACAACTCGTGGATGTGATCGGCGCTCACGCCCGCCTCGGCCACCTCGTCGATGA
>CAJLAN010000290.1 GCA_905204635.1 uncultured Collinsella sp.
CTCGAACTTGGCGATGATGGCCTGCGCGCGGGTCTCGCGGTCGAGCGCCTCCTTATGGGCGATGACGACATCCTTGCGGGTGTGCTCAATCTTGTCCAGACGCTTGGCCAGGGTGGCGAGTTCATTCTCCAAGTCCTGAACCTCGCGGTAGTCGGAGCCGTCGACGTGGCGCTTCTTGGCAGCCTCAATGGCGTTGTTGGTCTGAATCTCGGTGGTGTTGAGATCGTCGAGTTCAATGTCCAGATCCTTGCGCTGGGCGTAGAGCTTGGTCATCTCAGACTTGAGCTTCACATAGGTCTTGCGCTTGGAAGCGAGCTCCTTGAGCTCCGGCATATTGGCAAGTTCGCTCTTGTTGCGGGCGAGCTCCAAATCGATCTGTTGCAGCTTGAGTAGCGTAGCGCCGGCGCTCATAAGTTCTCTCCTTTTGTCACAGTCCACCATTGGCAAGGGTTCAGTATTTTAATCGCATGACGGGGGTCGACCCCGGCGTCAACTGCAGAGTTCATCAATATATCAACGAACGGCTCCTCGGAGCGGTCGTGGCCGAGCAAGATCACCGGTAGCCCGCGCAAGGCAAGGTCTTGCGCCGCGTGGTAGCCCGCCTCGCCCGTCACGACAACATCTGCGCCTGCGGCGATGGCGAGCTCTCCAAAGTCGCCCAGGGAGCCGCCCAAAAGGGCGACGGTGCGGCCCGGGCGATCGGCTTCGCCCCACACACGCGGGTCGCTGCCGAAGGCCGTGGCAGCACGGGTGGCAAGATCGCGCAGCGTGCACGGGTCGTTGAGCGTTGCAAGTGCGCCCAGGCCGGTGGCCTCGGGGTCGTCCACGTGCTCCAGTGAGCTTACGGGTGCGGCACCCAGCAGCTCGCTCAGGCAGACACGGGCTTCGTGCGAGCGGTCCAGGTTGGTGTGGAGCGAGATAATGCTCACCCCGCAGCGGGCAGCCTCGTAGAGGGCCGCGCTGCACTGGGGTCGTGTGGCATCCGCCGGACAAAAGGCCTCGGGTGCCTTGATGTATATGGGATGATGCGTCAGCAGCACGTTGGCGCCGGCTTCTTGGGCGCGGCGAACATTAGCCACGGTCGCATCGAGTGCGCAAGCAACGCCGGTGATCTCCGCGGCCGGATCGCCAACGGAGAGTCCTACGTGATCCCAGCCCTCGGCGTCCGCCTTGGGATAGCGTGCCAGCAGCGCACGTTCAAGCTCGGAGACGATCATGCGGCGCCTACGATCGAGAGCAGCGTCTGGGCGAACTCATCCAGGTCGGCAGGGTTCACGCGGTCATCGAACGAGATGCGAAGGGCGCCCAGCGCCTGCTCGCGACCGATACCCATGGCGCTGAGCACGTGACTCGGGTCCATGCTGCCGCTCGAGCAAGCCGAACCGGCCGAAATTTCAAAGCCGGCGGCATCGAGCTTGATGATGAGCTCCTCGGAGTCCATGCCGTCGACGTAGATCGAAACCATACCCGGTAGACGATCGGCCTGCGCGTAGTCGCCCATCGTGGCGTGAATGCGAGGATGGGCCGTAAGCGTTGCGTAGAGCTTATCGGACAGGGCCTGCAGCGTCGCGCGCTCCTGGGCCACATGGGGCGCCAGTGCGCTGGCGGCAGCGGCAAAAGCCAGCTGCGTGCGCAGATCCTGCGTACCGGCGCGACGGCCGGCTTCCTGTCCACCGCCAAAGATGCGCGGACGCAGCGGCGTGCGGCTCTTAAGGTAGAGCGCGCCGGATGCCACGGGGCCACCGATCTTGTGCGCGGCAACGGTCATGGCGTCAACTCCCAGCTCGGTAACATCGAGCGGAATATGCAGATAGCCCTGGATGGCATCGGTGTGGAACAGGGCGCCCACGGTATGCGCGGCCGCGGCAAGCTCGCGGATGGGCTGCACCACGCCGGTCTCGTTGTTGGCGACCATAATGCTCACGAGCGCCACGTCGTCGCCTAGCAGCTCGACAAGCGTGGCGGGCTCAATGTAGCCCGCGCGGCAGGGC
>CAJLAN010000291.1 GCA_905204635.1 uncultured Collinsella sp.
TTCGCTGCAGGCGCTCCCGCAGTGGCAGCTTTACGCGCAGGCGTCTTGGGAGCAGATGCCTTGGGACGATCGGACACGATTAAGCCTCCTCGGTCTTGCTCAGTCCACCAAACCTACGGTCACGGCCCTGATAGGCCAAAATGGCGTCGACAAGGCCCCAACGATCAAAGTCGGGCCAATAGGTATCGGTGACGTAGAACTCGGAATAAGCTACCTGCCACAGCAGATAGTTCGAAAGGCGCAGCTCACCAGAGGTGCGAATCACAAGCTCAGGATCGGGAAGACCGGCGGTATAGAGGTGGGAAGCCACCATGTCGTCATCAATTGCGGCAGGATCGATCTTACCGGCGGCAACGTCGAGTGCGATCTGACGGACAGCGCGGGTAATCTCGGCACGCGCGCCGTAGTTGACGGCAAGCGCCAGCGTCATACCGGTGTGATCGGCGCACTCGGCAAGACCGCGTTCAAAAACGTCGCGGGTCTTCTTGGGCAGCGCGGAAATATCACCCAAAAAGACAACACGCACGTTTTCGCGCTTCAGAAGCGGCAGCTCGTCGATGAACGTCTTGGCAAACAGATGCATCAAGACGTTGACCTCATGCTGCGGGCGGTTCCAGTTTTCGGTAGAAAACGCATAGGCCGAAAGCACGTCGACGCCCAGACGCACGCAGGCGGTAATAATCTCGCGAAGGGAGACGATACCCGCCTTGTGGCCCTCGGTGCGCGCAAGACCGCGCGACGTGGCCCAACGACCGTTGCCGTCCATGATGCACGAGATATGGTGCGGAATGCTATTGAGGTCAAGGTCGGAAAAACCGACGCCCGTAGGGGCGTCGGCAAAGTACTCGACCAGTTTATGCTCGTCGTATTGCACCTTAGATCTCCATGACCTCGGCTTCTTTTTCCTTCAGAAGCTCCTCGACCTTGGCGACATACTCATCGGTGTGCTTCTGGACCTTGGCCTGCTCGCGCCGGACATCGTCCTCGGTGAGCTCCTCATCGCGCTCGAGCTTGTTGTTGAAGTCGCGACGGATGTTACGGATAGACACCTTGGCCTGCTCGGCGTACTCGCGGCACTCCTTGACGAGCTCGCGACGGCGCTCCTCAGTGGGAGCCGGGAACGGAAGACGAACGACGGTGCCATCGGAGTTGGGGGTAATACCCAGATCGGAAGCGCCGATGGCCTTGACGATAGCATTGATGAGTGCCTTGTCCCACGGCTCGATGAGCAGCATGTGGGCCTCGGGGGTCTTGACGGCGGCAACCTGCGTGACCGGCGTGGGAACACCGTAATAATCGACGGTGATGTCGGACAGAATGTTGGCATTGGCGCGGCCGGTACGAACCTTGGAGAAGTTATGCTTGAGGGACTCGAGCGACTTGTCCATATGGGCGGTGATGTTCTCTGCCATGCTTAATCCTCCTGATAGACGAGCGTGCCGACGGGCTCACCCGCGAGCGCGCGCTTGACGGTGTCCTCGCCATCGATGTTGAGGACCAAAATCGGCATACGGTTGTCCTGGCACAGTGCCGTAGCCGTGGAATCCATAACCTGCAGACCGCGGACGAGAACCTCGTGATAGGTAATCTTGTCAAAACGGACGGCGTCGGCGCACTTGACGGGATCCTTGTCGTAGATGCCGTCAACCTTGGTGGCTTTAATCAGAATCTCGGCGCCGATCTCGCACGCACGAAGAGCCGCGGCGGTGTCGGTCGTAAAGTACGGATTGCCCGAACCGGCGGCAAAAATAACGACGTTGCCTTTGGAAAGGTGGTTGATGGCGCGACGGCGAATATAGGGCTCGCAGATCTCGTTCATCTGGATAGCGCTCATCACGCGGCAGGGAACATCGTTATGCTCGAAGGCATCCTGCAGGGCGAGCGCGTTCATAACGGTTGCCAGCATGCCCATGTAGTCGGCCTGAGCACGCTCCATGCCACCGGCAGCGCCTGCCATGCCGCGGGAAATATTGCCGCC
>CAJLAN010000292.1 GCA_905204635.1 uncultured Collinsella sp.
GTGCACAGGCCGCTAATGCCGCTACGGCGCAGGCGACGAGTGGCGGCGCAGTTGGCTCGACTCCGGTGAAGGGCCCGTTCCAGTCGTTCCCGTATTGGGCCGTGTGTTGGCTGCTGTTCTTTTTGCTGATGTTCCTGTTTGGTGCCGGCCCCTTTGCTGCGCTGATCTTCTTTACGATTCCCATCTATCACTGGGTGGCGCGTGCACTCGATGGCGATTGGGCGCGCGGAGATATTCAGGTTGGTTCGGCGCCGGTGGTCGCTAGGGCTCAGGATGTTTCCGCTCCGGTTGATACTGACGTGGCTAACGTGACTACCGCTGACCCGATTGCCAAAGAGGGTGATGAATGATGAAGCTTTCGCATGAATCCAAGGTACGCTTGGGCGTTGGCATCGGAGCGTTTGTGCTCATCATCGGGCTTGTCTTTGGCACTTCGCGGACTTTGATTCATTTTGATGGCCCGTGGGATCTCGACGATGTTGTATCCGGCTTCTCTGGTATGGACGATGCGGTTGACGAGGACGATCTTTTGGATGGCGGTAACTATTCCGCTCAGCCTCAGCAGCTTTCGAGCGAAACCTTTGATGCCGACGCGTTCACATCGCTTGACTTGGACGTGACGTCGGGCACGGTCGAGGTCAAACACGTCTCCAGCGGGCCAGTGCGCGTAATTGAAAGCGGTCGCGTGGCAACGGGGACCGTTGCCTTCGATGCGGCAACCCAGAACCTGGCCGAAATCAAGGGCTCTACGCTCAAGATTCGCCAGTTCGATTGCGATGACGAGCGCGCCATTGACCGCACGGTTACCGTCGAACTGCCGCGCGAAGTTGCCGATAACATGGTGGGCATTACAGCGAATGTAGGATCGGGTGACCTGACGGTCGCGGGCATTGCGTGTCATGACCTCAACCTGACTTTGGACTCTGGAGACGTTGAGTTTACGGGCACCGTGACCGATACCCTGAATGCCGAGGTCGGTTCGGGCGATGTGACGTTCGAGCTCTACCAGGCCCCCGCGAAGTCGATGGACGTGAGTGTGGGCTCGGGCGATGTGGAGATGACGGTTCCGAACTCGACGGGCTTTAAGGCGAGCCTCACCTTGGGCAGCGGCGACTTTGAGAGCGATTTCCTTCCGCTTGGCTACGACGGCGAGACCATTTTGAATCTTGAATTCGATAACGGCGATAAGTCTGCTACGTATCGTTTTGAGGTCGGTTCGGGCGACATGTCGTTTGATCCGGAGTGACATGCGGTTTTCGGAGATCGGTACATATAGGCATGCTCTTTGATGGAGGCGCCGGAGCCGTGACGGGCTTCGGCGCCTTTGCCTTTACAATGGGGACATGGAACAGATTATCTTGAACATACTCGAGGCTCTGCGTCGCGGCGAGACCGTGGACGACAAAGCGCTCGTCAAACTGATACATGCCGAGGCGCGCCGTGAGGGTGCCGACAAACGCGATTTGGCCAAGCGCCGTCTGCTGCCGTTCTACCAGCGGGTTAAACGTGAGGAGCCGGTTCGGTGGGCTGCGTGGAATGTCGATTCCGATCTGGAGCGTCAACTGCTGCAGGTCCTGCGTATGAAGCCGCGCCGAACGGCCTCGGGCGTGGCGACCATTACCGTCATTACCAAGCCCTGGCCATGCTCGGGCGATTGCCTGTTTTGCCCCAACGATCTGCGCATGCCCAAAAGCTATCTGCACGCCGAGCCGGCGTGCGCCCGTGCGGAGCAAAACTGCTTCGACCCGTATCTGCAGGTGAGCGCTCGTCTGACTGCGCTTTCGCAGATGGGACATGCGACCGACAAGATAGAGCTCATTGTGCTCGGCGGTACCTGGAGCGACTATCCGGAAGGCTATCAGACGTGGTTTATGTCGGAGCTTTTCCGTGCGCTCAATGACGATGCCGTCGCCGGTGTGGCGGCAAACCCCATGTTGGCGCGTCCGGGCACCAGCCGTGCC
>CAJLAN010000293.1 GCA_905204635.1 uncultured Collinsella sp.
ACCCCCTACGACGAGGGGCACAGCGACCTCCATTCGTCCACCTCCTCTTGTGTGAGCGTCCCCGACCGCAGGCCTTCTGCGATAAACGGCGGCTCGCGGTCAAGCTTCCAGGTGCGCTCGGCGGCATCGAAAGTCACATAGCGCTCGAGCTCTACGCCGCCCGACGCGGCGCGACGCACCCCCGAATACGAGGAGACGAAACGCCTGCCATCGGCGTGGCGCTCGGACATCACGATGCCGTCGAGCGCCATGGCAATCTGCTCCTCGATGAGCTCGCTCGGCAGATCGATGCCATAACGTGCAAGCAACGTCAGACGCACCACGGTCTCCTGCTCGGAACCCGCATGAAGCGTGGTGAGCGACCCGTCGTGGCCCGTGTTCATGGCCTGCAACATGTCGCAGCACTCGGCACCGCGCACCTCGCCCACCACGATGCGGTCGGGACGCATGCGCAGGGCATTGGTCACCAGGTCGCGGATCGTCACCGCGCCCTCGCCCTCAATTGAAGCCTCGCGCGCCTCTAGGCGCACCACGTGCGGATGATGCGCAAACTTGAGCTCGGCAGAGTCCTCGATCGTCACGATGCGCTCGCCGGTGGAGATCTCGCATGACAACGCGTTGAGCAGAGTGGTCTTACCAGATCCCGTGCCTCCCGCAACCGCCAGGTCCTGTCGCAGCGACACCGCGCACGACAGCAGCTGCGCATACCAAAGCGGCAGCGACCCCAGCCCCACAAGCTCGTCCAGCGAGCAGATACGGTCCGAGAACTTTCGGATGGTGAGAATCGGTCCGTCAATCGCCACAGGCGGAATCACCGCGTTGACGCGATAGCCCGTTTTGAGGCGGGCGTTGACGATGGGGCTGCGCTCGTCGATACGGCGGGCAAGGGGCGAGATGATGCGGTCGATAAGCACACGGATCTGCTCATCATCCTCAAACGCATGCTCGATGGGGTGCAAGACGCCGCCGCGTTCAAAGAAAGCCGAGCGGCAGCCGTTAATCATGATCTCGGTAACGGTGTCGTCCTCGATGAGCGGCTGCAACGGCCCCAAGCCCACCACGTCATCCAAAATCTCGTCGATGATGGTCTCGCGCTCGGACGTCGCGAGATCAGTCGGCTCCTCAACATTGAGCGCCGCCTCCACCGCGGGACGCAATTCCGAGCGGGCAAGTGCCGGGTCGATATAGGCGCTGATACGCGCCACTTCGTCGTAACCCATGCGGTCCATCACGGCGCGCTTGGTGCGTCGTTTCACCGCGCGGCGACGCCCCGCATCTACAGGCGCTGCCCCCGCTGCAGCGCCGGCAGCCTTAATCCTTGTTTGCAGGCTCATCGCTGATCACCCTCGCGCGACCAGGGAAGGCGGATACGCGGGCGTTCGGTGCGCGTTGCACGGTCGGCGACCATATCGCTCCAAGGGCCGACGGCGCACCCCAGTTCCACGAGCATCTCGCGCGTGGCCTCGCGCACGCTGGTCGCAAAAGCGCTGGTCTGCCCCACTGCCTCGTCAGCGCGCCCAAACGCCATGAGCGCGGCGAGATCCTGCCCGCCATCGGCGATACGAATCTTGGAGCTCAACGCACAGGCAATCTCAAAGCGCATGGCGACGTCCTCGTCTGCCCCGCGCGCGCCAAACCGGTTGAATACAGCGCTCATGCGCGTGCGCGGCACACCTACTCGACTTGCCAGTTCAATGACGCGCGACGCCGATGTCGCGGACGACACCGCAGCATCGCCAACGATCAAGCAACGGTCGCTCGCCGCCACCGCAGCCGCCACGGCGTCGCCCCAAAAGACCGAGGTATCGATAAAGACCACGTCGGATTCGCGACGCAGAACATCAAGCAGTAGCTCCACCGGACGTGCCATGAGCTCGGCTTGCTCGGGCGCCGCGACGGGACCCCAGAGCGTAACGCCCGGCGCCACGCGCATCGATGCGGCCACGATATCCGGCTC
>CAJLAN010000294.1 GCA_905204635.1 uncultured Collinsella sp.
TTCTGCGCAATGGTGCCGCTAAACAGGTGCGTGTCCTGCAGCACAATGCCGAGCGATCCGCGCAGGCTGGCCTTGGCAATGTGCTTGACGTCGATGCCGTCGTACGTGATCTCGCCGTCATCGACCTCGTAGAAGCGGTTGATGAGGTTGGTGATGGTCGTCTTTCCGGCGCCCGTCGAGCCCACAAACGCGATCTTTTGCCCTGGCTTGGCAAACAGGTTGAGATCCGTGAGCACACGGGTGCCCGGCACGTAGGAAAAGTCCACGGCGTGGAAGCGCACGTCGCCGGCAAGCGGAACCAAGCCGCACGTAAGCTCGGTGCCGTCGGCGGCCACCGCGCGGCCCGACTCATCAACGGCTGCCACATCATGCAAGTGCCCGTACGCTCCCACGCCCTGACCCTCGGGAATCTTCCACGCCCACGCGGCGTCGCCCGTCTGCACCAGCTCCACGCAGCCCTCGTCCACCTCGGGCTTAAGGTCCATGGCGGCAAACAGGCGCTCGGCACCGGCCAACGCGTTGAGCAAGAAGTTGCCCAGCTGCGTAAACTGGTTGATGGGCATGGCCGCCTGGCGCACAAAGACCAGATAGCTTGCAAGCGCGCCCACGTCGGCGAGTCCCTTGATGCAGAGCATGCCGCCCGCCACGGCGACGATGGCATAGTTGACGTAGCCAATCACGACGGTCATGGGCACCATGGAGTTGGCATAGCTCACGGCGGCGGTGCCGGTGCGGCGAAGCTCGTCGTTGCGGAAGGTGAAGCCGGCGACATTCGCCGCCTCGCGGTTAAAGACCTTGATGACCTTTTGGCCCGAGACCATCTCTTCGATATATCCGTCCAGGTCGCCAAGCGATGCCTGCTGGGCGGCAAAGAAGCGCTTAGAGCGCGCGCCCGAGTAGCGCGCATACAGCACAATGGCCGCATCGCACACGAGTGTGATAATCGTGAGCTGCCAGTTAAGGATGATGAGCATGGCCGTGGTGCCCACAACCTGAATGGCGGCCTGAATCACGTTGGCAAAGCTGTTGTTGAGCGCCTCGGAGACGGTGTCGACATCGTTGGTGAAAAAGCTCATGATGTCGCCCGAGCGCGTGCTGTCAAAATAACTGAGCGGCAGCGTCTGGATGTGCACGAACAGGTCGCGGCGAATATCGGACACCACGCGTTGGGCCGCGCGCACCATAATCTGAGAGTAGCCCAGGGCCGAGAGCACGCCCGCGGCGTAGATGATCGCCGTCAGGATGACCTGCTTGGTAAGCAGTTCCTCCCCGCCCGTGGCCAAACCGTTAACGATGGGGCGCACCATGTAGGTGCCGACGAGGCTCGCAATGGCGGCGACGGAGGCGAGCACGCCCACCGCGAGCAACGAGAACTTGGCATGCCCCATGTAGGAGAGCAAGCGGCGCACAGTGCGCTTGAGGTCGGCCGGGCGTGCTTGGGCTGCGGTCTTAGGCATGGCGCTCACCCCCTTCCAAGGGCGATCCTCCGGGGACGGAGGAAAACGGATCATTCGCGCAACCATCGTCGCTGCCGTCGCCGGCGTCCGCGTTCCCCGCAAACTCCATCTGCGAGGCGTAAATCTCCTGGTATATGTTGTCGCCCGCCAGCAGTTCCTCGTGCGTGCCCACGCCGTGGACACGACCGTCGTCCAGCACCACAATGCGATCGGCATCCATGACGCTCGCGATGCGCTGTGCGATGATGAGCACGGTCGTATCGGGAATCCGAGCGATGTGCTCGCGAATCTTAGCGTCGGTCGCCATATCGACCGCGCTGGTGGAGTCATCAAAAATGAGCACACGCGGATGCTTGAGCAGAGTGCGCGCGATGCAAAGGCGTTGCTTCTGGCCACCCGAAACACCAGCGCCGCCTTGGCCCAACTCGCCGTCCAGCCCGCCGATGCGATCAAGGAACTCGTCC
>CAJLAN010000295.1 GCA_905204635.1 uncultured Collinsella sp.
GAGCGCCCGTGGAAAGCGGCGCTTTCCCGCATCTGCACGGGGCGCGTGCTCACCGTGGGGCCGGGCCTCAAGACCGGTATGCCCGTGCACTACGACGATCCAGCAGAGATCGGTCCCGACCGCATCGCCGACGCCGTGGCGGCCCGTGCCGTCTACGGCTCTCCGTGTATCGTGATCGACCTGGGCACTACGACCAATATCGAGGTCATCGATGCGCACGGAACCTTTGTCGGCGGCGTCATCGCGCCGGGCTTGGCACTTGGCGCCCGCTCGCTTTCGGCCGCTGCGGCGCGCCTGCCGCAGGTCGAGCCCTCGGCACCAACGCATGTGATCGGTCGCAACACGCGCGAGGCCATGCGCTCGGGCGTGGTCTTGGGCGAGGTAGCCCGCATCGACGGCATGCTCGACATGGTGCTTGCCGAGATGCGCGCGACCAAGGCGGCGGGCGAGGGCGGCGTGCCCATCGTCATCACCGGCGACGATGCCGAGGCACTCGCGTTGGTCGGCCACAGCCTGACGGTCGACGACGCACTGACGCTGCGGGGTCTTGCCGAGCTGTACCGCATCAACCAAAAGCCTCGTCGCGCATAAAGCCGAGGACGCCGGCGGGAGAGGAAACAGCCCTACCTTTCACCTGCTACAATGGGTCAAACTATTGCGATTTCGGAGGTGTCTGGCATGTCGGACGATCTTCATCAAACTGCGTCGGGCAAGCGCCGCGACGTTATTAGCTGGGATGAGTTCTTTATGAGCGTGGCCATCGCCGCGCAGCGCCGCAGTAAGGACCCCAACACGCAGGTGGGCGCGTGCATCGCCAACACCAACCACCGCATCCTTTCGGTGGGCTACAACGGTACGCCCTCGGCACTCAACGATGACTTTTTCCCGTGGGGCACGAGCGATGACCCGTTGCAGGACAAGCACAACTACGTGGTGCATGCCGAGGCAAACGCCGTGCTCAACTACCGCGGCTCGCTCAAAGACCTTGAGGGTTCCACGGTCTACGTCACGCTGTTCCCGTGCCACGACTGCGCCAAGATCCTGGCGCAGGTGGGCGTGGGCGAGGTCGTCTACCTGGACAACAAGTATGCCGACACCGATGACGGCCGTATCAGCCGCCGCATTCTCGACTCCTGCGGCATCAGCTACCGCCAGGTCATCGTCGATGTCCAGATTGGTACCGGGGGACAGGCTCAGCAGTAGCGCGTGCCAACGCCAGCTGGCGGCAAAACAGCCAAAAGAGCCCCGTCCCAAATTGACTACTCGTGAAAGTCGCGTCTGCGCGCATGGACGGCTCGTGAGCGGGTACATGGCTGTAGTAACATAGCTTCTGTCCGCGGGCGTGCCCGCGTTGTTGTGAGAAAGGAGCCCCTGTGGCTGTTAACGAAGAGCTGCTTAAGAAGGTTCTTGAAGAGATTCGCCCCAACCTGCAGGCCGACGGTGGCGATATGGAGTATGTGGGCGTCGACGACGAGGGCGTCGTCAAGCTGGAGCTGCAGGGCGCCTGTGCCGGCTGCCCCATGAGCTCGCTAACCCTTTCCATGGGCATCGAGCGCATCCTGAAGGAGCACGTGCCCGGCGTTACCCGCGTTGAGCAGGTCAATGCTTCCGGCGAGGCCGAGGACCTGTACGACGAGTACGCACCGTTCTAAGATGCGTAAGCTGCGGACGGTACGCTCCGCATAGACGTTACGCCCAAATATGCGGCTGCGAGCGTAAGGCCCGCGGGCGCATTTGTATGTAGGGAGCAGGGGATCGATATGCTCAACGACCTCTACCATATGCTTGATCCCGTCGCGATCTCGGCGGGCCCCATCACCATCTACTGGTACGGTCTGGCCTACGTGGTCGGCGCTCTGCTCACGGCGGTCGTTATGTACCGCACGCAACGTCGTTGGGGCTTCGACATTAC
>CAJLAN010000296.1 GCA_905204635.1 uncultured Collinsella sp.
GTCGTGGTCGGCGCGGTCTTTGGCCTTATTATCGGCGCGCGCCTGTTTTACGTCGTCTTTTACGGTGATGGCTACTATTTGGCCCACCCGCTCGAGATCTTTGCCACCAACGAGGGAGGCATGAGCTTCCACGGTGGCCTGGTGGGCGGCATCTTGGGCGGCATCATCGTGTGCCGCATGTACAAGCTCGACGCCTGGACTTTGGCAGACCTCGCGGTCATCGGTGCTCCGCTGGCCCTGTGCCTGGGGCGCTGCGCCAACTTTGTCAACGGCGAGCTGTGGGGCAAGCCGACCGATCTGCCCTGGGGCGTGATCTTTGGCGGCACCGCGGGCGATATGCCGCGCCATCCCTCCCAGCTCTACGAGGCGTTTCTTGAGGGCATCGTGCTCTTTTGCATCCTGCAGGTGCTCAGCCGCAAAAAGCCGCTATTGCCCCAGGGTACGTTTATGGGCGTCTTTGTGATGGGCTACGGCATCGTTCGCTTTTTGATTGAGTTTGTGCGCGTGCCCGATGCGCAGCTGGGCTATCTGCTGGGGGGCGTCATCACCATGGGTCAGCTGCTGAGCCTGCCGCTCGTAATCGCGGGCCTGGCGCTCATCATCTTCGCCCGACACCGCAACCAGCCCCAGCGCGTCTACCTGGACGCCTAACCACCAAAACCACCACAAAGGGGACAGGCACCTTTGTGGTGGTCTTGCCGAGTTTGATAGGTTTCTAGAAAGGCTTTCGGACTGTGAAGGATTCCGACCTCTCCACAACGGCTGCGCGCGACGCTGCCCGCATCGTCTGGTTTAAGCGCTACCCCGCCAAGCAGACGCTCATCGCATTTTTGCTCGCGCTGTTGGCGACCACGGCGTTTTCCATCGATCCCGCCCCGGTGTCGAGCAACGCAGTCTTGGCAATTGACCCCAAAGCCTCGGGCATGCTGTACGTGTGCTACGAGGTGCTCCTCTCGTTTGCCGGCCATACCGACGCGGTCATGCTGCTTGCGCTTGCCTGCCTGCTCACACTGCCGTTTCGCTACGTATTCTTTGGCCGCGGCGACGCCTGGCGTCCCTCGGTGATCCTTCCGTCGCTGTTCTTTGCCGTCTGCATGGTGTTTGGCCGCAGCTACGACCTCACCGATTCGGCCGAGATCGTGCTCGGCGACAAGGCCCGCATTATCTGTGCCTGGATAGGCGGTGCGGGCTGGATGCTCTTGGCGGTCGTTGCCTTCTATCTGGCTTTTGAGCGTCTAGATTGGCTGAGCTCTCGGCGCATTCCGTTTTCTGAAGCGCACTTTGGCCGCGTATGGCGTGTGGCTCACGCCGTGCTCTCGGTCCATCCCTTTGCCGGGCCCTTCCTGGTGCTTATGGTCGCCTGGGCGCCCACGCTCATCGCTTCGCTGCCCGGCCTTTTTATGGGAGATACGGGTGCGCAGATTCGCCAGTGGTTCAACTACCCCAACGGCACGAGTGACTACCTGCGTCTGCTCAATCCCAATGTGCTGCTCAACGGACATCACCCCGTGGTGCATACGGCTATCATCGGTTCGTGCGTCCAGCTGGGGCTTTCACTGTTCAACAGCGCCAACGCAGGTCTTGCCATCTACACCTGCGCTCAGTTCGTCATTACGGCCGCCTGCATGGCCTATTCCATCTCGTCGCGGCGCAAGCTGGGCGTGAGCCTGCCGGTCCGCGGCGTAATCCTGCTGTTCTTTGTGTTTATGCCCATGTTCTCCAACTACGCGGCCTTGCTTACCAAAGACGTGCTGTTTGCCGACGCGTTTTTGGTGCTGTTGGTGCAGACCGTGAAGCTCGTGGCCTGCGGCCTGCCCCGTCGCGATGCCAATGTCGAGCGTGCAGGCGAACAGAGGCCTGTGCTCTTTGCGCGCCACGACTGGCTG
>CAJLAN010000297.1 GCA_905204635.1 uncultured Collinsella sp.
CATGGACGACTGCTCGGGCGAGCGCACGGCGGCCATGATGATCGACCCGGAGGCTCCCGACATCCTGCGCGCCATCGCCGACCGCTACCTGGATATCAACTGTTCGGTCATGACGCCCAACGACGGTCGTATGGAAAATACGCTGGCCATGTGCGAGAAGTACCACGTCGATGGCGTGGTAGAGAGCGTGTTACAGGCCTGCCACACCTTCAACGTTGAGAGCGCGCGCATGCAGGAGGCCGTCGAGGGTGCGGGTATTCCGTACATGAAGATCGAGACCGACTACAGCAACGGCGACATGGGCCAGATTGAGACCCGCATCGCCGCCTTTATCGAGACCCTGTAGCTTCCTCAGGCACCGGATCTTGCTCCTCAAACCGTCGCTTGCGTACCCATAGTACGCTGCGCTCCTCTTTCGGGGCAATCTCCGGTACCTGAGAAACCTAGAGCTAAGGCGCCTGAACGCGCCGCTGTCTTTGATGTTTAGATTGGGAGAGAGCCATGATAGGGATCGGGATCGATATCGGGTCTACGGCGGCTAAGGCTGCTGTGGTCGATGGGGAGGGTTCGGTGGCGTGGACGTGCGTGCAGCCAACCGGGTTTTCCTCGGTCGATGCTTCCGAGCGGCTGCGCGAGGCACTGGCGGCGGCCGGCTATGACGTGACGGGCGACGAGGTTCGCGTGATCGCGACCGGCTACGGTCGTGTCGCCGTGCCCTATGCGCACAAGGTCGTGACCGAGATTACCTGCCACGGTACCGGTGCCGTGCGCCTGTTTGGCGATCACGGCACCGTGATCGACGTGGGCGGTCAGGACACCAAGGTCATTCAGCTTAAAAGTGGTCGAGTGGCCAAGTTTGCCATGAACGACAAGTGCGCCGCCGGCACGGGGCGCTTTTTGGAGATCATGGCCGACCGCCTAGGTATTTCCCAGCAGCAGATGGCCGATCTGGCACGTTCCGGCGAGCCTACCAAGATTTCCAGCATGTGCACGGTGTTTGCCGAAAGCGAGGTCATCAGCCTGATCGGCCGTGGCGAGCCGCGCGAGAACATTGCGCGTGGCGTGATCGACAGCGTGGTCTCGCGCGTGGCGACCATGGCCGGGCAGGCCGCGGGCGCCCCGTACTACCTGACCGGTGGCCTGTGCGAGAACGCCTTCGTGGTGGAGCGGTTGGGCGAGCTACTGGGGTCGCCGGTGACCACCTCGCCCCAGGCTCGCTTTGCCGGAGCGATCGGCGCGGCGATTCGCGCACAGGCGCTCAATTAATGCATCCGCCGTCGGCTCGCATTCATGCGTATACTGGGAGAAAATGATTGACCGATGAGAGGAGGTATCGATGGCTGACGATCAGATTAAGCTCACGTCTATGACGGCCGCGAGCGGTTGAGCCGCCAAGCTGGCTCCCGGAGCCCTCGCCCAGGTCCTGGGCGATTTGCCCAATGTGCATAATGACAACTTGCTCGTGGGGTTCGATACCTCCGACGATGCGAGCGTCTTCAAGGTGGGGGAGAACCTGGGCCTCGTGCAGTCCGTCGACTTCTTCCCACCCATGGTGGACGACCCCTTCCTCTTTGGCCAGATCGCCGCCGCCAACTCGCTGTCGGACATCTACGCCATGGGAGGCACTCCCTCGCATGCCATGAACCTGCTCTGCATCCCCAGCTGCCTAGGGGTGGAGGTGGCCGGTCAGATCTTGGCGGGCGGCGCCGACAAGTGCGTCGAGGCGGGCTGCACCATCGCGGGCGGTCACACCATCAACGACGACGAGCCTAAGTACGGCCTGTCCGTGAGCGGTTTTGTGCCACTCGACCGCATGCTCGCCAACAGCGGCGCGCGCGTGGGCGATGCGTTACTGCTGACCAAGGCGATCGGCTCGGGCATCATCA
>CAJLAN010000298.1 GCA_905204635.1 uncultured Collinsella sp.
TCCATGCCGCCGGCCTTTTGCAGCAGGCGTTTGGCGTAGTCGATCTCCTTGTGCGGGGCAAACGGCTTGCCGCAACGCGAACAGTGCTCGAGCGTATAGACGCTCTTGCTAGTGAGGTCGTCCTTACTCATGACGGCAAGCTCAAACTCCTCGGTGAGCTTGATGGCCTCCATGGGGCAGGTTTCCTCACAGCGGCCGCAAAAGATGCAGCGGCCGTAGTCGATCGACCAGGTAATGGTATCGGCCGCAAGGTCGGTGTCCATGCGAATGGCATCGGCCGGGCACGCCACGCCGCAGGCACCGCAGGCGATGCAGAGCTCGGCATTGTGCTCGGGCTTGCCGCGCATGTCCTTGTTGGTGGGAAACGGCGCAAACGGGTACTTGACCGTCGCGTCGCCGGCCTTGGCGTTAACCTTCCAAAGCTTCAGCATATTAAAGCGCCTCCTCATCGAGCGGAGCGGCCATGGTGCCCTCGCCCGCGAGCGGCGACTTGTCGCGCCAGACGTTCTCGAACTGCTCCTTGTCGAGCACGTGGTCGCGCTTGGCGGCGACATCGGTCACCGTCACGCGGTCGGTGCAGGAGTAGCACGGGTCGAGCGAGCCGACGATCAGTGCCGCGTCGCCCACGGTGTTGCCGCGGAACATGTAGCGCAGGACCGGCCAGTTGCTGTACGTGGCGGCCTTGGCGCGCCAGCGGTAGCACTTCTGGTTATTGCCGAGCATGGCCCAGTGCACGTCCTCGCCACGCGGCGCCTCGGTGGCGCCGATAGCGTACTTGTGCGGGGTGTACTCCCAATCCGTGGTGAGGATGGGGCCCGACGGGCAGTTCTCGAGCATGGTCTCGATCATATCGATCGAATCGTAGACCTCCTGGATGCGAACGGCGGTACGGCCGAAGGCATCGCAGGTGTCTGCCGTGGCAGCATGCATCTTTTGGACGTCCGGATCGGCGTAGCCGTCGAAGGGATGGTCAAAGCGCACGTCGCGGGCATAGCCCGAGCCACGCATGAGCGGGCCGACCGGCGAGAAGTCGCGTGCGATTTTGCGGTCCAGGATGCCGATGCCGCTCGTACGCTCGATAAAGTTGGGCGTGGAGAGCAAGACGTCGACGAGCTCCTGAACCTCGGAGCGCAGCTGGTGGATGGTCGTGAGCGTGGAGAGCTTCTGCTCGGCCAAAATGTCGCGACGCACGCCGCCGATCACGTTGAGGCCGTAGGTCTTGCGGTGACCGGAGAGCTTCTCGGCCAGGTCCATGGACTTCTCGCGGACGCGGAAGAACTGCTGGAAGCCGGAGTCGAAGCCTGTGTAGTGCGACGCCAGGCCGATGTTGAGCAGATGCGAGTGCAGGCGCTCGACCTCGAGCATGATAGCGCGGATGTACTGGGCGCGCGGCGGACATGAATGCCCTGGGCGCGCTCGACGGCCTCGGCATAGGCCACCGAGTGGGCGCAGCCGCAGATGCCGCAGATGCGGTCGGCGAGGAACGTCACGGCGTCATAGTTCAGGCGCGTCTCGGCAACCTTCTCCATGCCGCGGTGCACGTAGAACAGGCGGTAGTCGGCGTCCACAATCGTCTCGCCCTCGACGAACAGGCGGAAGTGGCCGGGCTCGTCGGAGGTAATGTGCAACGGGCCCATGGGGACAAGCGTGGTCTCCTTGCCCTTGGTATCGGCCAAGAACTCGTAGTTTTCCATGTCGCTCGCGGGAGCGGGACGGAAGCGGTAGTCCATGGAGTCCTTGCGCAGCGGATACAGATTATCGGGCCAGTCGTCCGGCAGCACGAGCCGGCGCTCGTCGGGGAGCCCCATGGCGCGCAGGCCGAACATGTCGAAGGCCTCCCGCTCGCTCCACACGCAAGCGGGAACCCGCG
>CAJLAN010000299.1 GCA_905204635.1 uncultured Collinsella sp.
GCGAGGGCGGTGGCGAGCTGGCAAAGCAGCTGCTGCGCGACACCTACGATGTCGCCTATCCCGGCGTCGTTGCCATCTACCTCACGGGTGCCCCGCGTCCCGGCGTCGGCCCGCACGATGTGGCGCTCGCCATCATCAAGGCGGTCTTTGCCAAGGGCTACGTTAAGAACAAGGTCATGGAGTTTGTGGGCCCCGGCATCGCGAGCATGACGACCGATTACCGCAACGGCGTTGACGTCATGACCACCGAGACCACCTGCCTGTCGAGTATCTGGGCCACCGACGAGGACACGCACGCGTTTTTGACCATGCACGGCCGCGGCGACGACTACCGCGAGCTCAAGCCCGCCGATGTCGCCTACTACGACGGCTGCGTCGAGGTTGACCTGTCGAGCATCAAGCCCATGATCGCCCTGCCGTTCCATCCTTCCAACGGCTTTGAGATTGACGAGCTCAACGAGAACCTCAAGGACATCCTGCATGAGGTGGAGCTTGAGGCCGCCAAGATCGGCGAGGGCAAGACGCACTTTAGCCTGCTCGACAAGATCGTCGACGGCAAACTGCACGTGCAGCAGGGCGTTATCGCTGGCTGCTCGGGCGGCAACTATGACTCCGTGGTCCAGGCCGCCCGCGTGCTCAAGGGCGCCGACACCGGCTGCGGCGAGTTCTCGCTGTCGGTCTATCCCACGAGCCAGCCCGTGGCACTCGAGCTTACACGCCGCGGCTACATCTACGACCTTATGGAGGCCGGCGCGATTGTGCGCACGGCGTTCTGCGGCCCGTGCTTCGGCGCCGGCGACACGCCTGCCAACAACGGTCTGTCCATCCGCCACACCACCCGCAACTTCCCCAACCGTGAGGGTTCCAAGCCGGGCAATGGCCAGCTGAGTGCGGTGGCCCTGATGGACGCCCGCTCCATTGCGGCGACGGCTGCCAACGGCGGCGTCCTGACGCCGGCGACCGACCTGCCCGAGGAGACCTGGGACGAGGCCTGCGAGTACACCTTTGACGACGCGCCGTACAAGAAGCGCGTGTACTGGGGCTTTGGCAAGGCTGAGCCGGCCGACGAGCTGGTCGAAGGCCCCAACATCAAGCCGTGGCCCGCGATGGAGCCGCTCGGCGACGATATCCTGCTCAAGGTGTGCTCCAAGATCATGGACCCGGTCACTACGACTGACGAGCTCATTCCCTCGGGCGAGACGAGCTCATTCCGCTCCAACCCGCTAGGCCTGGCCGAGTTTACGCTCAGCCGCCGCGATCCGGCCTACGTGGGCCGCTCCAAGGAGGTCGACGCGGTGGAAAAGCGCCGCGTTGCCGGCGAGGCAGCAGGCGACCTGGCGGCGCTCGATGCCGAGCTTGCGGGCGTGTTTGAGGCACTGGCCGGCGCCGGTGTCGTGGCTGATGCCAAGGCGACCGAGTATGGCTCTATGCTCTACGCCAAGAAGCCCGGCGACGGTTCTGCCCGCGAGCAGGCCGCGAGCTGCCAACGCGTGATCGGCGGCCTGGCCAACATCGTCCACGAGTACGCCACCAAGCGCTATCGCTCCAACGTGATGAACTGGGGCATGGTGCCCTTCCAGATGGAGGCGGAGCCCAACTTTGAGGTGGGCGACTACGTCTTTGTGCCGGGTATCCGCGCCGCGCTCGACGGCGATCTGCAGAACATCGCCGCCTATGTGGTGCGCGCCGATGGCACGGTCGAGGAGATTGAGCTCTACATTGCCGATATGACGGCAGAGGAGCGTGCCATCGTCAAGGCCGGCTGCCTGATCAACTACAACAAGTTCAAGGCCGCTGCCGAGTAACTCTGCTGTACGCCCCGGCCACACCTTTCCCTCATGCTCACGCGCTTCGCGAGGGTCGCCC
>CAJLAN010000300.1 GCA_905204635.1 uncultured Collinsella sp.
CTGCCGCTGCCGCGGGTGCCGTCGTCGAGCATGCGGGCGGGCTTGTAGACGCGCACAGACCCCAGCACATCGGCCATGCAGGCACCGTAGGCGCCGGCGTTCATGTAGCAGGCGCCGCCGACCGATCCGGGGATGCCCGAGATGGGCTCCATGCCGGTGAGACCGGCCTCGGCTGCCGCCGCGGCGACATCGGAAAGCAAGGCGCCGGCTGCCGCCGTGACGTGCGTGCCGTCGACGGTGATGTCGGAGAGGCCCTCGCCCAGCGCCACGACGACGCCGCGGATGCCCTTGTCGCCGACAAGCAGGTCGGAGCCGTTGCCCACGATGGTGAGTGGCAGATCGCAGCGATAGCAGGTATCGAGTGTGGCGACGAGTCCCTGCTCGGTATCGGGCGTGACAAAGACGTCAGCCGGGCCGCCGATCTTAAACGTGGTGTGTTCGCGCATGGGCTCGCTCATCAGCACGTTGTCCTCGCCGGCAACGCCAGCAAGCGCGCACAGCAGGTCCTCGTTAAAAAAGTCGTTCTCGTGCATACGAATATCCGCCTTTTGGTGGTTGTTGTCATCGATCGATTGCAATATACCCCACCTGGACGGATTTGGTGCGCTGGCGGCGATAAAACAGCCGTCCACCGGATTGGTAAAGTGTTTATCACCGAGGTAGATGGGCAGTCGCTATACTTTCAAGAGATTGCGCGTAAACCCGGAAGGAGCGAGATGGCCAACAAAGTCACCCTCAAGCAGATCGCCCAGGAGGTGGGGCTTTCCCCTTCGTCGGTCTCGCTTGTTCTCAATAATCGGCCCTGTCGCATCTCGGAAGAAAACCGCAAGCTCATCAAGGAGGTTGCGGCGCGCAACCACTATGTTCCTAACCAGATCGCGCGCAGCCTGGTCATGCGCGAGTCGCGCACACTGGGCCTTATCGTTCCCAATATCGAGAGCCGCTTTTTTGCCTCGCTCGCCGGCAGCTTGGAAAAGCGCTGCCGCGAAGACGGCTATGCACTCTTTATTACCAGCTCGGGTGGAAGCGCCGATGACGATTTGGAACTGCTGCGCCAGCTGGTGACGCGCGGCGTCGACGGCGTCTTTCTGGTGGTGGGTGACGAGTTCTCCGACGATCGTGCCCTGCGCGAGGAAGTGAGCCATCTGCCTATCCCTGCCGTGATGGTCGACCGTGCCATTGAGGGGCTCGAGTGCGACAAGGTGATGTTTGACCACGAGATGGGTGGCTACATGGCCACCCGCTATCTGATCGAGCAAGGCCACCGTCGCATCGCCTGTCTGGTTAACGCGCGTCGCTCCAATACGGGTCGCAAGCGACTCGCCGGTTACGAGCGCGCGCTGCGCGAGGTGGGGCTGCCCATCGATGCGCGCCTGGAGTTTGAGAGCGAATATTACATCCCGAGTGCCTATGAGGCCTCGGAGGCTGTTCTTGCAACCGATGCCACCGCTGTGTTCGCAAGCTCGGACAACATTGCCCTCGGTCTGCTCAAGCGCTTGCACGAGATGGGAAAGAGCATCCCGGGCGATATCTCGGTCGTAAGCTATGACAACTCGGCGGCCGACGTTCTCTTTGAGCCGGCGCTGACCGCGATTGAGCAGGATCCTGGCGTCCTTGCGGAGCATGCTTTTGGCTGTATGTCCAAGCGTCTTGCCGGTAGGGGCGGTAGACGTGCCGAAGAGGTCGTTCTGGAGCCGGCGCTTATCGTGAAGGGTAGTGTGCTCGATCTTACCGAATAAAGCTAAGCGCACTTGTTTGTTTGCATAGATTGCATGCGGAGTGTCCGCTATTTGCCGGCGGGGCCGGGGTGCCTGCTTTGTTTTGAGAAGTTCGCGAAGCCCACTTCTCAAAACAAA
>CAJLAN010000301.1 GCA_905204635.1 uncultured Collinsella sp.
CCCTCGCCGGCGTAGGGCAGCAGCGCGTCGGCGCGCAGCACGCGCAGCGGCTCCTGGCGGCTAAAGACCGCGGTGCCCGAGTAGCCCTTGCGCTCGGCGTAGCTCCAGGTTTGGTAATAACCGGGCAGGTCAATATCGACCTGGCCCCCTTGCAGCTTGGTCTCCTGCAGCGCCAGGATATCGACGTCGAGTTCTTGCGCGATCTGGATAAAGCTCGGGTCCTTTTTGAGCACGGCGCGCAGGCCGTTGACGTTCCACGAGGCAAAGGTGTAAGTCTGAGGCATGGTGTCCTTTCGACGGGGTTGGCAGGCTTAAGATTAACGCAACAAGGGCGGGGTGGGCTCCGCGCATGCTGACTCAAAGGCTGCATGCTGGGACGTCGCCCAACGCTGTCCGACTAACAAGGACGGAGGACTCATATGACGCAGGCAATATCGGACCCCAGGCAGGCCTCCGCCGCGCTGGCGGATCTGTTTGACACCCACAAGCGCGTGGTCTTCTTTGGCGGCGCTGGTGTTTCCACGGCAAGTGGCATTCCCGATTTCCGCAGCGTGGACGGCCTGTATCACCAGCAGTTTGCCTATCCGCCCGAGACCATGCTGTCGCATAGCTTTTACGAGGCGCATCCTGCGGAGTTCTTCGACTTTTACCGCACCAAGATGATCGCGCTTAACGCTAAACCCAACCGCTGCCACACCAAGCTGGCCGAGCTGGAGCGCGCCGGCAAGCTCGACGCCGTGGTGACGCAAAATATCGACGGCCTGCATCAGATGGCCGGCTCACAGCGAGTGTTTGAGCTGCACGGATCGGTCCATCGCAACATTTGCCAGTCGTGCGGCGCGGTCTATAGCGCCGAGTGGATTTGCTCGCGCGAGCACGAGGATGCCGCGGGCGTGCCTGCGTGCCCCGCGTGCGGTGGCCGCATCAAGCCCGATGTAGTGCTCTACGAAGAGCCGCTCGACGAGCATGTGTTGACCGGTGCCGTTGCCGCCATCGCCGCGGCCGATGCCCTCATTGTGGGCGGGACCTCGCTCGTGGTGTATCCGGCGGCGGGCCTTACGCGTTACTTTACCGGCGATACGCTGGCCATTTGCAATCTTGCTCCCACCGATCAGGATGCAAATGCCGACCTGCTGATTTCTTGCGACATCGCGGCCGCGTTTGCGTTCTAGCCCGCGCGCGCGGATACAATAGAAAGACTGAGTGCAAAGCGACCCCGCCGCCAGCTCCCCAAGCTCGGCGGCGTGGGCATTTTAGGAGGATGTTCATGGCGAACGACAGCAAGACATGGCGGTGCGGAAAGTACGAGCTCAGCTTTGACCGTCCGCGCATCATGGGCGTCCTCAACGTGACGCCCGATTCGTTTAGCGACGGCGGGGAGCACTTCGACCCCGATGCCGCCATCGAGTACGGCCTGGCGATGCTCGATGCCGGCGCCGACATCATCGACGTGGGCGGTGAGTCCACGCGCCCCGGCTTTACCCCGGTCAACCCCGACGAGGAGGCTCGCCGCGTGCTGCCCGTGGTGCGCGCGCTGGCCAAGGAGGGCGCCATCGTCTCGATCGACACGCGTCATGTGGCGGTTGCCAAGGCGGCCGTGCGCTGCGGCGCCTCGATCGTCAACGACGTGACCGGCTTCACCGATCCCAAGATGGTCGAGTTTGTTAAGACGAGCACCTGTGGCGTCATCGTGATGCATGCCGGCGAGGTCGCCGCGCCCACCCGCACGCACGCAACGGTGCAGCTCGATACCTCGGCAGCGGCGTTTGTTGCCGAGAAGGCGCGCGAGGCGGCTGCCGAGGCCGCGCGTGAGGCCGAGAAGCCGG
>CAJLAN010000302.1 GCA_905204635.1 uncultured Collinsella sp.
GGCGAGGTGAGTGACAGGCGCTCGGCAGCCTCGTCCCAACGGCCGCGGTACACCAGCTCGTTCCACTCGGGAATCAGGTTGTGCAGCGGACAGCCGCTCGGACGTGCCTTGCCAAAGCTCGCGCCCATCTGACAAAACGCCACACCGCACATCATGCAGCGACTCGCCTGGGCACGGCGCGCGTCGTCGTCGAGCTCCACGTACAGCGGATCGAAATCGCGGCTGCGCTCCTCCACGGGGCGCAGCTCATGGGTCACGCGATCGATATCAAGAAAAGCACCGGGCTTACCCATGGCACTTACGCCTCCTTCTTGGTCGAAGCAACAGAGGTGGCGGGCGCAGCGCCAGCGACACCACCCGCCACATCAAAGCGAGCGACATCCGCGGCACTCGCGCGGCCGGTCACAATGTCAAACGCCAGCTCCTCGGCCTGCGCATGCGTCTTGCCCACGGCCTCGGCGGCGGCGACAATCGCCAGCACGCGCTCGTACTCGGTTGGAATGACCTTCACAAAGTGCTTGCTCATCGTCTCAAAGCTGTAGAGCAGCTTAATACCGCGCGGGCTCTGCGTCGCGTCCACGTGCTCCTGGATGAGCGCACGAATCTGCGCAAGCTCACCGGCCGTCGGGGCTTTAAGCTCAACGCTCTCGTGGTTCACACGGGCATCGAGCGTGCCGTACTGGTCAAAGACGTAAGCCACGCCGCCCGTCATGCCGGCGGCGAAGTTCTGCCCGACCTCGCCCAGGATGAGCGCCAGACCTCCCGTCATGTACTCGCAGCCATGGTTGCCGCAGCCCTCGACCACCACCGTGGCACCGGAGTTGCGTACGCCAAAGCGCTGGCCGGCCAGGCCGTTAATGAAGCCGCGGCCACTCGTAGCGCCAAAGAACGCAACGTTGCCCACGATGATGTTCTCGTCGAACTTGTAGGTCGCATGCGGGTTGGGGCGCACCGACACCTCGCCGCCCGAAAGGCCCTTGCCAAAGTAGTCGTTGGCGTCGCCGCACACGTTGAGCGTAATGCCGCGCGGCAGAAAGGCGCCAAAGCTCTGACCGGCCGAACCATCGCAATCGATGGTGATGGAGCCGGCGGGCAGGCCCTCGGGATGCGCCTTGGTCACCGCGTTGCCCAAGATGGTGCCCACGCAGCGGTTGACGTTGGCGATATCGGCGCGGAAGCGAATCGGACGCAGGTGCGCACGGGCATCGGCCGTATAGGGCACAAACAACGTGGAGTCAAGCGTCTTGTCGAGCTCGCTGTCCGCAGCCATCTGGGGCAGGAAGTGACGGCCGTCGGCACCCGGGATGTGGGCACCAAACTCACAGGTCGCGCTCGCCAGCACGGGCGACAGATCGAGCAGGTTGGCCTTGCGGTTGCCCGGGACCTCGATCTGGCGCAAGCACTCGGGATGGCCGACCATCTCGTCGACGGTGCGGAAGCCCAGGCTCGCCATGACCTCGCGCAGTTGCTCGGCAACAAAGAGCATAAAGTGCTCAACGTGCTCGGGCTTGCCGCGGAAGCCGCGACGCAGGCGGCAGTTTTGCGTCGCGATGACGGCCGGGCAGGTATCCTGCTGGCAGTCGCGCTGCATGAGGCAGCCCATCGAGATGAGCGGCATGGTCGCAAAGCCAAACTCCTCGGCACCCAGCAGGCAGGCGACGGCAACATCGGTGCCGTCCATGAGTTTGCCGTCGGCCTCGAGCACCACGCGCGAGCGCAGGCCGTTTTGCAGCAGCGTCTGCTGGGCCTCGGCAAGACCGAGCTCCAGCGGCAGACCGGCGTGCCAAATGGAATCGCGAGCAGCG
>CAJLAN010000303.1 GCA_905204635.1 uncultured Collinsella sp.
GACTGCCGCAAAAAGCGGCAGTCCTTTTAAATGCATGGGGACAGCTTACTTCAGCTCGACCTTGGCACCGGCCTCTTCCAGCTTCTTCTTCAGCTCCTCGGCTTCAGCGGCCTTGCGCTCGGCGCGCTCCTTGTCGTAGCGAGCCTTGCGCTCGGCGAAGCTCTCGGGCTTGGCCGGAGCGGCATCGGTCTTATCGGCCTCGCCCGCGTCCTGCTCGGCCTTGGCGGCGTCGTCGTGGAAGGCCGGGGTGATCTGCTTGGCAAGCTGCTTGCCCAACTCGACGCCCCACTGGTCGTAGGAATCGATGCCCCAGACCGTACCCTCGACAAACGTGATGTGCTCGTACAGGGCGATGAGCTCGCCGAGCGCGAACGGGGTCAGCGTGTCGCCGAAGATTGAGGTCGTCGGGCGGTTGCCCTCAAAGCAACGGGCCGGGACGATCTGCTCGGGCGTGCCCTCGGCGCGAACCTCGTCGGCCGTCTTACCAAAGGCGAGCGCCTTGGTCTGGGCCAGGAAGTTGCCCAGGAACAGCTCGTGGACATCCTGGCCGCTGTCGGTCGCAGGGTTGGCAGTGTTAGCGAAAGCGATAAAGTCAGCCGGGACCACCACGGTGCCCTGATGCAGCAGCTGGTAGAAGGCATGCTGACCGTTGGTGCCGGGCTCGCCCCAGAAGATCTCACCGGTATCGGAGGTCACGGCGCTGCCGTCCCAGCGGACGTGCTTGCCGTTGGACTCCATGGTGAGCTGCTGCAGGTAGGCCGGGAAGCGGTGCAGGTACTGGCAGTACGGAAGCACGGCGTGGCTCTTGGAACCGAAGAAGTTGACGTACCAGACGTTGAGCAGACCCATCAGCGCGACGGCGTTGTTCTCGAGCGGCGTGTTGCAGAAGTACTCGTCGATGGCGTGGAAGCCCTCGAGGAACTGCTGGAAGCGCTCGGGGCCGAGCACGACAATCAGCGACAGGCCCACGGCGGAGTCAACGGAATAGCGGCCGCCGACCCAGTTCCAGAAACCGAAGGCGTTGGCGGGGTCGATACCGAAGGCCTCAACCTTCTCGAGTGCGGTGGAGACGGCGACGAAGTGCTTTGCCACGGCCTCGGCGTTCTGCTCATCGGAGCCGTCGATGGCGCCCTGAGCCTTGAGCTGCTCGAGCATCCAGGTCTTGACCTCGCGGGCGTTGGTGAGGGTCTCGAGCGTGGTGAAGGTCTTGGAGACGATGATCACGAGCGTGGTCTCGGGATCGAGGCCCTTGAGCTTCTCGGCCTGGTCGTTGGGGTCGATGTTGGAGATATAGCGGCAGTCGATACCGGCGTCGGCGTAGGGACGCAGGGCCTCGTAGGCCATGACCGGACCCAGATCGGAGCCACCGATGCCGATAGATACCAGATGCTCGATCTTTTTGCCGGTAACGCCCTTCCACTCACCGGAGCGCACGCGCTCGGCGAAGGCATACATGCGGTCGAGAACCTCGTGCACGTCGGCGACGACGTCCTGGCCGTCGACGATGAGCTGGCCCTTCTCGCTTGCCGGGCGGCGCAGCGCGGTGTGCAGGACGGCGCGGTCCTCGGTGGTGTTGATGTGCTCGCCGGAGAACATGGCGTCGCGGCGCTCCTCGAGCTTCACCTCGCGGGCAAGATCGCACAGCAGCTTGACGGTCTCATCGGTCACCAGGTTCTTCGACAGATCGAAGTGCAGGTCACCGGCGTCAAAGCTCAACTTGTTCACGCGCTCGGCATCGGCGGCGAACCAGGCCTTGAGGTCGATACCTTCGGCCT
>CAJLAN010000304.1 GCA_905204635.1 uncultured Collinsella sp.
CCGGGGGCACAGCTCGCCGTCTTCAATCTCAATGTCCAGATGATCGGCGATGGAGTCGCCGCAGCCCTTGATCTCGGGGGTGTGGAGCTGGAGCTCCTTGCCGAAGGTGGCGCTGGCCTCGCGGGCAAGGCCGATGACGGAAAGGCAGTCGGGGCGGTTCGGCGTGATCTCAAACTCGACGATGGAATCGTCAAAGCCGAGGATGTGCGCCATGTTGAGGCCCGGCTCGGCGTCCTCTTCCTGCAAAACAAAGATGCCGTCGGCGATGCAGTGAGGGAACTCCTTCTGCTCGGCGTGCAGGTCTTCGAGCGTGCAGATCGTGTCGCTCTTCGTGTTGTACGCGACAAGGTCGCCTTCGTGAAGGTTGGAGCAGCGCGTATCGGGCACAGCGGTTGCATTGCCGAGGTCGAGGCAGGTGTGGAACGTGCCGTCGCCCAGCGGGGCACATTCAAGCACCCTGGCGGCAACAACAGGGCCGTAGACCTTGTCGCCGGGCTTGATGTCAGCGGGGATGGAGGGCTTCGCGGGGTCGATGGGATGATAGTCGTTCAGAAGCGCCGCGGGCGTGATGACGGCATAGGGGAAGTCATGCTCCGCCGTCATGCCAAGCTCCTTGAGCGAGCAGAGCATGCCGTTCGACTCGACGCCGCGCAGTTTGCCCTTTTCGATCTTCACGCCGCCCGGCAGATGCGCGCCGTGCAGCGCTGCGGGGACATAGTCTCCCACATGGATGTTCCACGCGCCGGTAACGATCTGCACGGGCTCAGCCTGGCCGACGTCGATCTGGCAGACCCACATGTGGTCGGAGTTTTCATGGCGCTTCATCTCGAGAATTTTGCCGACGACCACGTTCTTGAGGTTCTCGTCGGGACGCTCGATGGTCTCGACCTTCGAGCCGGAGAGCGTCATCTCGTCGTTGAATTCCTTATCGGTGATATCCTTGAGGTCAACGAATTCGTTGAGCCAATTACGGGATAGGATCATATTTGTATCCTCCTAAGAAGTAACAATCAAATTTCGTTTTTTGTGACGACATGCGCGCCACAAAAAACACCGCTCAGGGTGCAAGCGTGCGAGCAAAGCGAGTGCGGCGCAGCACCCTGCGAAAGAGATCGCAGAAAGCGGCTCGCCGCTTTCGCGAGGAATATTAGAACTGTTCTAGGAAGCGGACATCGTTCTCAAAGATCAAACGCAGGTCGCTGATCTTGAAGTGGCCAAGCGCCAGACGCTCAAGGCCCATGCCGAACGCCCAGCCGGAATAGACCGTGGAGTCGATGCCGCAGCCCTCGAGGACCTTCGGGTGGATCATGCCGGCGCCGAGCACCTCGATCCAGCCCTCGCCCTTGCAGGTGGGGCAGCCGCACTTGTGGCACTGGATGTCCACCTCGCAGGAGGGCTCGGTGAAGGGGAAGTGATGGGGGCGGAAGCGCGTGACCGTGTGCTCGCCGTAGAGCTGGCGCACGACCTCGTTGAGCGTGCCCTTGAGGTCCGCCATCGTAATGCCCTTGTCGATGGCCATGCCCTCGATCTGGTGGAACATGGGCGAGTGCGTGGCGTCGACCTCATCCTTGCGGTAGACGCGGCCGGGGGCGACCATGCGGATCGGCAGCGGCTTGCTCTCCATGGCGCGCACCTGCATCGGGGAGGTCTGCGTGCGCAGGAGGATGCTGCTGTCCTCGGTCAGATAGAACGTGTCCGACCACTCGCGGGCGGGGTGGCCCTCGCTGGTGTTGAGCTTGGTGAA
>CAJLAN010000305.1 GCA_905204635.1 uncultured Collinsella sp.
CGGCCCGCATCCGCTCCTCGACATCGGCGTACTTCTTCTTGCCCACGGTGAGGTTGCCCACCATGGAAGCCAGCGCCGACGCAAGCGCCCCCGCATAGGCCGAGGCCCCGCCTCCACCGGGAGTCGGGGCCTTTGAAGCCAGCGCCTCCACAAACTCGGTATCGACCACGCAAACCCTTCTTTCCGAAAGAGCAGGGCTCGGACTCGGTGCGGTGGTACCGCGCGCAGTTCATTGAAGTGCACGAAGCACGTCCGGAGCAGAACTCCGACGGTGCACTTCAATGTTGTTTGAGCACGGCACTTCCGCTCCGAATCCGAGCCCGGACAACTACGTAAATGCTAGAACAACCCCGTGATCGTGCCGTCTTCCATCACATCGATCTTATGGGCGGCGGGGGCCTTCCCCAAGCCAGGCATGGTCATGATGGAGCCGGTGAGCGCCACGATGAAGCCGGCGCCAGCGGACACCTTCACCTGGCGCACCGTGATCTGGAAATCGCGGGGAGCGCCCAGCTTGGTGGCGTCGTCCGAGAACGAGTACTGGGTCTTGGCCATGCACACGGGCATCTCTCCGAAGCCCAGGGCCTCCAGCTGCGCGATCTCCTTCTGCGCCGCGGGCTCGAACACCACGCCGTCGGCATGGTAGACGCGCTTGGCGATGGCCTCGATCTTCTCGGCGATGGACAGGTCGTCCTCGTAGGAGAACGTGAAGGTCTCCGCAGAGCGACCGGCCTCATCCCCGTTCTCACACAAGGCCACCACCTCATCGGCCAGGGCCAGGCCGCCCTCGCCACCGCGCGCCCACACCTCGGACAAAGCCACGTTCACGCCCAGCTCGCGGCACTTGCTCTCGACGAGGTCGAGCTCGGCCTTGGTGTCGGTCGGGAACGCGTTGATGGCGACGACGCAGGGGAGACCGTAGACGTTCTTCACGTTGTCGACGTGCTGGAGGAGGTTGGGCAGGCCCTTTTCAAGCGCCTCAAGGTTCTCGCTGTTGAGCTCGGCCTTGGGCACGCCGCCGTGATACTTGAGTGCGCGGACGGTCGCAACGATGACGACAGCGTCGGGGTGGAAGCCCGCGGCGCGGCACTTGATGTCGAGGAACTTCTCGGCGCCGAGGTCGGCGGCGAAGCCTGCCTCGGTGACGGTGTAGTCGCTCAGGCGCATCGCGGTCTCAGTGGCCTGGATGGAGTTGCAGCCGTGGGCGATGTTGGCGAACGGGCCGCCGTGGATGAACGCGGGAGTGCCTTCGAGCGTCTGGACCATGTTGGGCTTGATGGCATCCTTTAAGAGCGCGGCCATCGCGCCCTCAGCCTTCAGGTCGTGCGCGGTGACGGGCTTGTCGTCATAGGTGTAGGCGACGACCATCTTGCCGAGGCGCTCCTTGAGGTCGGCGAGGCCGGTCGCAAGGCAGAGAACTGCCATGACTTCGCTCGCGACGGTGATCTCAAAGCCGTCCTCGCGGGGCACGCCGCTGGCCTTGCCCCCCACCTTGGCAATTTCCGCCGAGGTCAGCACCGGCATTTTGCTGCCTGGCAGCATGGATTGCTCCCCGCCTGAAATCCGCAGCGCCGCGGCGGCTTCGTCCAACAGGTCAATGGCCTTGTCGGGCAGGAAACGGTCGGTGATGTACCGCTCGGACAGCTTGACGATGCTCGTCACGATGGGATCCGGCACGCGGACGCAATGGTGCTTCTCGTAGTAAACGCGGATGCCTTTGATGACCTCGAT
>CAJLAN010000306.1 GCA_905204635.1 uncultured Collinsella sp.
GGCCGCCGAACTGGGCCTTGCCGCCCAGAGGCTGCTGGGTAACCAGGCTGTAAGGGCCAGTCGAACGGGCGTGGATCTTGTCGTCGACCATGTGGCCGAGCTTGAGGATGTAGGACGTACCCACGGTAATGGGCTCGCGGAACTCCTCGCCGGTGCGGCCGTCGAACAGACGGGTCTTGCCGCGCTCGTCAAGCTGGGTGACGAACTCGGGACGCATGTGATCGCCAAAGGCAGCGGTGGCCTTGTTGAGCATGTTCTTGTTAGCACGACGAATGACCTCGGCGATCTCGTCCTCCTTAGCGCCGTCGAAGACGGGCGTGGCGGTGAAGAACGGACCGGGGACGTACTTGTCGGAGTCGGCCTGCTCGGTATCCCAACCGCAGGCAGCAGCCCAGCCAAGGTGGCACTCGAGCAGCTGGCCGACGTTCATACGCGAAGGAACGCCCAGCGGGTTGAGGATAACGTCGATCGGGGTACCGTCAGCCATGTAGGGCATGTCCTCGACCGGCAGAACGTTGCAGATAACACCCTTGTTGCCGTGGCGGCCGGCGATCTTATCGCCCTGCTGGATCTTACGACGCTGGGCGACGTAGACGCGCACCTGCTCGTTGACGCCGGGAGCCAGATCGTCGCCGTTCTCGCGGCTAAAGCGGACGACGTCGATGACGCGGCCGTAAGCGCCGTGAGGCATCTTAAGGGAGGTGTCGCGGACGTCGTGGGCCTTGGCACCGAAGATGGCGCGCAGCAGGCGCTCCTCGGCGGTCAGAGCGCTCTCGCCCTTAGGCGTGACCTTGCCGACCAGGATGTCGCCAGGGCCGACCTCGGCGCCGATGCGGATAATGCCGTCCTCGTCGAGGTTGGCAAGCATGTCCTCGGAGAGGTTCGGGATCTCGCGAGTGATCTCCTCGGGGCCGAGCTTGGTGTCGCGGGCATCGATCTCGTGACGGGTGATGTTGATGGTCGTCAGCAGGTCCTCGGCCACCAGGCGCTCGGACACGACGATACCGTCCTCGTAGTTAAAGCCTTCCCACGGCATGTATGCCACGGTGAGGTTCTGGCCCAGCGCGAGCTCGCCATGATCGGTCGAGGGACCGTCAGCCAGGGGCTCGCCCTGCTCAACGGTGTCACCGACGCGCACGAGCGGACGGTGGTTGATGCAGGTGGACTGGTTGGAGCGCTGGTACTTGGCTAGGTGATACTCGTCCATGCCGCCGGCATGCTTGACGATAATCTTGGCGGCGTCGGCAAAGATGACCTCGCCGGCGTTCTTGGCCAGGGTGACCTCGCCGGAGTCCAGGGCGGCGCGGCGCTCCATGCCGGTACCGACATAGGGAGCGGCGGGGTGAACCAGCGGCACGGCCTGACGCTGCATGTTAGCGCCCATCAGCGTACGCTTGGCGTCGTCGTGCTCGAGGAACGGGATCAGCGTGGCTGCGACGGAGAGCATCTGACGCGGCGAGACGTCCATGTAGTCGACGTCCTCGACGGGCACGTCGGCGGGAGCGCCGAAGGAGCCGTCGAAGTCGCGGGTACGGGCGATCACAGTGTGCGGGCGGACGATCTTGCCCTCGGCATCGGTCGTGATGAACTCGTTGGTCTTGGGATCGAGCGGCGTGTTGGCCGGCGCGATGACGTGCTTCTCTTCCTCATCAGCGGTCATCCAGTCGATCTGGTCGGTGGCAACGCCGTTCTCGACGCGACGGAACGGGGCCTCGATGAA
>CAJLAN010000307.1 GCA_905204635.1 uncultured Collinsella sp.
GCCTCAGCTGCATCGTTTCGACCTCTGCCTTTGGCGAGGGCGTCAACCTGCCCGATATCCGACATGTCGTGCTCTACCACATGCCGTTTGGCGCCATCGAGTTCAACCAGATGAGCGGCCGCGCCGGTCGCGACGGCCAACCTGCCGTGATTCACCTGCTCTATTCGTCGCGTGACGCTCGCATTAACGAGCGCCTGCTCGACTGCTACGCGCCCGAGCGCGACGAGCTCGTCACGCTCTATCGAGCGCTGCAGACCATGTGGCGTTCCAACCGCGGCAAGACGGGGGACGATTCCTTTAGCGCGAGCGATATCGACATTGCGCAGATGTGCCTTGCCATCGATGCCCGCACGCCGGTCGACGAGCGCTCGGTGGAAAGCGGCCTGGGAATCTTCGAAGAGCTTGGTTTCTGTCGCGTTTCGGGGTTTGATGACACCCGTCGCATCGCGATGGCCGAAAACCCTGGCCGTGTGCAACTGAGCAGGTCAATTCGCTATTTGGAGGGCTTGCGCTCGCGCATGGAGTTCTCGGCTTTCCGGAGCTGGGCGCTCGATTCGTGCGCTTCTGATATGCTAGCCAAAGTTAACCGCCCGATCGTACCGCGGGCCTAGGGGAAGGGGACCTCGATGGATGCCGCAGCCCGTACCGCCCATGATTCCACCCTCCAGCCTTTTTCGGAGATGGAGCACTATAAGCATGCCGATGAGCTGCCGCCCGAGATTATGGCGGACAGCTACGACAAGCTGGAGCGCCTGTGCCTCAAATATATGAATGAGGACGACTTTTCTAAGGTGGAGCAGGCCTATTGCTTTGCTGCCGAGAAGCACTGCAACCAAAAGCGCCGCTCGGGTGAGATGTACATCAACCATCCCGTCGAGGTGGCCATCATTTTGGCCGACCTCAAGATGGACTGCGATGTGGTGTGCGCCGCGCTGCTGCACGATACCGTCGAGGATACCGAGACCTCGCTTGCCGATGTTTCCGGCCTGTTTGGCGATACGGTGGCCGAACTCGTCGATGGCGTGACCAAGCTCACCAACATCGAAGTCGATAGCATGGACGAGAAGCAGGCGCTTACGCTGCGCAAGATGTTCCTCGCCATGTCCAAGGACATCCGCGTCATTATCGTCAAACTTGCCGACCGTTTGCACAACATGCGCACCCTTGCAGCCCTGCGTGAGGACCGTCGCCTGTTTAAAGCTCGCGAGACCATGGACGTGTATGCGCCCCTGGCCGACCGTCTGGGCATGAGCTCTATTAAGTGGGAGCTCGAGGACCTGTCCTTCTTCTACCTTGAGCCCGACGCCTACCAGCGCATCGCGCGCATGGTGGCGGAGTCTCGTGAGGTCCGTGAGCGCTATCTGGCCGAGACCATCAAGACGCTCACCGACGAGCTCAACCGCATTGGCCTGGAGGACTTCCAGATCAACGGCCGTTCCAAGCACTATTGGTCCATCTACCAAAAGATGAAGCGCAAGGGCAAGGAGTTCTCCGAGATCTACGACCTGGTGGCACTGCGCGTCATCACGCATTCGGTGCGCGATTGCTATTCCACGCTCGGCGCGGTGCATACGCTGTGGCACCCCATGCCCGGGCGGTTCAAAGACTACATCGCCATGCCGAAGTTCAACATGTACCAAAGCCTGCACACCACGGTCATCGGTCCCGCCGGCAGGCCGCTGGAGGGGCAGATCCGCACC
>CAJLAN010000308.1 GCA_905204635.1 uncultured Collinsella sp.
ACCTATGACGTTCTGATTCGTAGTCAGACCCTCTATCCAGCTGAGGTAACGCCGCGACTTGTTGATTATTATGCACATGGACTGAATAATCGTCAAGCGTTTTTCAAAAAAAGTTATTGAATTTGATTTTTACTCATTTTGACCACTTGATGCGATCTTCGACGCATCGCGATATAAGAAAAACCTCCGTTACCGGAGGCTTTAAAATTCAATTGGTGCGGCGTATAGGATTCGAACCTATGACGTTCTGATTCGTAGTCAGACCCTCTATCCAGCTGAGGTAACGCCGCAGCGCAAGACATATAAAACCACTTTAGCTTATTGGAGTCAAGCACAATCTCAAACTTTTTTGTGGAATGCAGTTTTGTCATGCTGCTCCGCATATGCCGCTGTTCCCCGTACGATCGATTGGCTTTTCGATCACGTCGAACTTGGCATCAAGTTCCCTCAGGAGCGATCTCACCCGCTGGGCACAATCATAATCGGCAAACGAGATGCTCAGCATGCGCGCGACCTGGTTGGAAGTCCCAACTCCATAGAAGTGCTCCAGCGCCACAAGCCCCTCGTGCGCCACAAACGTCTCGACCACATGCGGCGACTCCTCGTAGCACCATTGCGTCAACGGTCCCTCGCTCGTCTGTCGAACCACCAGGCCACCCATGCCAGACGGCTCAGACGTTACAAGCAGGTACTCCCCGCCCTCGTCGCTCTCAAACAAAACCACCCGATCATCAAACAGCTCCATCGCGTCCCCTTTCTCTCGCTCTTATTTAGCAAAAGCATAGCAGGTAGATGGCTGTATACAGAACAGTTGTTCGTGTGTTTTCTATTGAGCTGTCCGTACGGCATGGTATGGACCTGCGCACGAAATAGGGCGCCCCCGAAGGAGCGCCCTTGCATATCCCCTATGCAGCCAAGTTACGCGACCGGCTCGATCTTCTCGAGACCGCCCATGTAAGGACGCAGAACCTCGGGGATCGTGATGGTACCGTCGGCGTTCTGGTAGTTCTCCAGAATGGCGGCCATGGTGCGGCCGGCCGGCAGGCCGGAACCGTTGAGAGTGTGCAGGTAGCGCGAACCCTTGAAGTTCTCGGGGTCGCGATACTTGATGTTGGCGCGGCGAGCCTGGAAGTCACCGCAGTTGGAGCAGGAGCTGATCTCCTTGTAGGCGTTGTAGCTCGGCAGCCAGACCTCGACGTCGTAGGTCTGACGGGCAGAGAAGCCCAAGTCGCCGGTGCACAGGCTAATCACGCGATACGGAAGGCCCAGCTGCTGCAGCAGGTACTCGGCCTCGGCGGTCATGCTCTCGAGCTCCTCGTCGGACTCCTCCGGCTTAGCGAACTTGACCATCTCGACCTTGTCGAACTCGTGCTGACGGATGATGCCGCGGGTGTCGCGACCGGCGGAACCGGCCTCCTCGCGGAAGCAGGGGGTGAAGGCGGTGTAGCGGCGCGGCAGGGTGTCGGCGTCGAGGACCTCGCCGGCGTGCAGGTTGGTGAGCACGACCTCGGCGGTGGGGATCAGGAAGTTGTCGCCCGAGACGTGGTAGGCGTCGTCCTCGAACTTGGGCAGCTGACCCGTGCCAAACATGGTCTGACGCTTGACGACGATGGGCGGCCACCACTCCTTGAAGCCACGGCTCGTGTGCGTATCCAGGAAGAAGTTGATAAGGGCGCGCTCCAGGCGG
>CAJLAN010000309.1 GCA_905204635.1 uncultured Collinsella sp.
CCGCCGATCTCGAAGGCCTGCGGGCAGAAGGTATTGAGCAAAAGACCGACGATCATCGGGTAGATCATGATGTCACCCGGGATGCGCGGTACCTTAAATTTCCTTTGCTCGTTGGCGGTCGCTTCCTGTGCCATGAAACCCCCATTTCCGCTGACGCGGAACAAAAGCCCACGTCACGCTTTGCTACAGTAAAGTTTGACCATGGTACCAGAAGAAGCAGACCGGCTCGGTGAGAAATTCGATTCGTCGACCGGGACGGTAAGCGCGCCCTTTGCTTTTATACAAGACTCAAAACGATATAGAACACGATGCCCGAGACGCAGCACCACAACATCGACTTTGTCTTGATTGCCACCGCCACGACACCGGCAGCCGCAATCCAAGGAATCAAGCCCCGCCACAAGCCGGCGTCGAAAGCGCCAGGGCTTATCAAATCGTTAGCGACCAGTGCCGCACGGCGCGCCTATCGCAACATAGGTAAGCATCACCGGCCAGACGGTTTTAACGATTTTGAGCACCATAGCGTTCCTCGTCCCGACAAGATTTCCGAGCCGCATTCAACGACGCGACAGAATCATCACCCGACAGCAACCGAGTTCACCTACAATTGCCACCGGATCGAAAGATACAGAAAGACACAACTTTTTAGGAAGCCATTATGACAGCTATCGATCGAACGCGGGCTGCGGCGGCCTTCAAGACCTACACCGATGCTTACGATGCCGCCAATCCACGTATCGCGCTCAAAATCAAGCATACGTACCACGTTGCCGAGGCATGCGATGCCGTGGCGCGCGAGCAGGGCTGGTCGACAGAGGATATTGACCTGACCTGGCTTTGCGGCCTGTTACACGATATGGGCCGCTTTGAGCAGCTGCGGCGCTGGGATACGTTTAAGGATGCCGAAAGCATGAGCCATGCGGCGTTGGGCGTCGAGGTCCTCTTTGGCGAGAACCCCGACGACGCGCCTGCCACAACAAGCATCCGAGATTTTATCGAGACCGACGAGAACGACGAGCTCATCCGCGCGAGCATCGCCTATCACAGCGACTTTCGTCTGCCGGCACAACTCGACGAGCGTACGCGGCGCTTCTGCGATATCGTGCGCGATGGCGACAAGATCGACATTATGCGCACCATCGCCGACAGCACCGTCGACACCATCCTCAAAGTGGATGAGGACGCATTTCTTGCCAGCCACTTCTCGGCACCGGCGCTTACCGCCTTTGACGAGCACCGCTGCGTTGCTCGCGACGAACGCGACGAGCCGGCGGACTACCTAGTGGGACTCATCTGCTTTATGTTTGAGCTCGTCTATCCGGCAAGCCGTGCGCTGGCGCGCGTGCAGGGCGATATCTATCGCCTGCTCGACGCGCCCTTTGGCATTACGCGACCCTTTACCGATCCCGCCACGCAAGCGACCTGGGAGCGCCTAAAGGACGAGATGCGTGACTGGCTGGCGCGCGCCTAGTGCTCAAGCTGGGCTAGCAGCTCCTCAACGACCTCGACGGCGCCCCCAACAACCTTGTACTGGGCAGCACCAAAAATGGGGGCATCCGGGTCCTCGTTGATGGCGATAATGCACTCCGCCCCACCGATGCCGGCAAGATGCTGGATGGCGCCCGAAACACCAATACTCACGAGAAGCTTAGGCGAAACCGATACGCCGGTCTGGCC
>CAJLAN010000310.1 GCA_905204635.1 uncultured Collinsella sp.
GCGGGCTATTGATGCCGCGCTAAGACATGGTGGCTGTCACGCTGCGCGTTTGTTCGTCGAGGCTGTCCAAAAGCCGAGCGGCACCTGGGTGCTCGAGCAGGCCGAGCTCACTGAGCAGGGCAAAGGCGTTGCGGCGGGCGTCGCGCACGGAGGCCGCCCCGCCGGGGAGCGCCCAGGTGCGCAAATGCGCGGCGCGCTCAAAGCCGCCAAGGCTGGCAACAAGAAACTCGCCGCCCCAAATGGTCCCATCGGTGCCGGCGCCGGTGCCGTCAAAGGCGATGCCAAGGACGCGCGCGTCGGTTGTAAGCTGGCCCGCGGCGATGGCCTCGGCCATTACGCTCGCGATATGCGCATGATGGTGCTGCACCTCGACGAGCGGCAGATTGCATTTTCGCGCCTGCTCGCGCGCCCACTGGCCCGATAGATAGCTGGGGTGCACATCGCAGGCCAAGGCGGCGGGCGCCAAGTCAAAGAGATCTTCCAAGCGCGTGCGCGCGGCGTTCCAGGCATCGAAGGTCCCGCCGTTTTCAACATCGCCGATATGCTGCGACACAAAACAGGTCGCCTCGCCGTTCGTCCCTTCACGCGTGAGCGCAATCGTGGCCTTTTGTTGTGGCCCGCAGGCGAGCACGCAGGACGGAGCGCCGTCGAGCACCGGCAACGGCAGCGGCTGGGGTGCATATCCGCGAGCGCGGCGTACGGGCATAACGGCGCCGTCAACCACGCGCACTACAGAGTCGTCGTAGCGCGAGAGAATCGCGCGGTCGTTACCGAGCAACGCGTCGGCGATGCCGGCGGCAACGAGGTGTTCCCAGGCAAGGTCGTCGTCGGTCTCGATGGGTTCTTCGCTCAGGTTTCCGCTGGTCATGACGAGCGCGTGCATACCGCAGGCTTCTGCCGCGGCAAGCAACAGATGTTGAAGCGGCGTATAGGGGAGCATGACGCCGAGCTCAGGAAGGTTGTGCGCGACAGATGGCGCGAGAGCGAGGATGTCGGGGGAACCGCCGTTGCCCTCGCCAACAGTGCGCCGGCGCAGCAGCACAATGGGGCGGATACTGCCAGCGAGCAGATCGCGTTCAGCATCGTCGATATGACACAGGCGCCCGGCATCGGCAAGACTGCGAACCATGACGGCAAGTGGCTTGTTGCTGCGACGCTTGCGACGGCGCAGCTCGCGCACCGCTTGTTCGTTGGCAGCATCGCAGGCCAGGTGGAATCCGCCCAGGCCCTTGATGGCGACGATGCCACCGCTGGCCAGCAGCTCAACGCAGCGCTCGATGATAGCGTCGCTGGCCTCGCGTGTGGTGCCGACGGTCGGTGTCGCGGACGAATTCCCGCACGCATTGCCGTTTACAGCCTCGCGCCACGTAATATGCGGCCCGCAATCAAAGCAGGCATCGGGCTGCGCGTGAAAACGCCGGTCGAGTGGGTCGACATACTCCGCAGCGCACTTGGGACACATGGGAAAACAATCCATCGACGTGGCCGCTCGGTCATAAGGCAGCGATTGGATGATGGTAAAGCGTGGGCCGCAGTTAGTGCAGTTGATAAAGGGGTAGTGATAGCGTCGGTCGGCGGGATCGAACAACTCGCGCAGGCAATCGTCACAGGTGGCGATATCCGGCGAG
>CAJLAN010000311.1 GCA_905204635.1 uncultured Collinsella sp.
CTCGAGCGTATGGACCAGTGCGGCAATGGCGCAGGCCAGGCCACCCTTCATATCGCAGGCGCCGCGGCCATAGAGTTTATCGTTGCGCACGATCGCTCCGAGCGGCGGAATGTCCGCGTCCCAGCCATCGCCCAGCGTAACGGTATCCATATGGCAGATCATAACCAGAGCCGGAAGATGCCTGGGCCCGGGGATTTCAGCCATCAGATGCGGAGCCGTGGCTCGTCGCTCAGTCCCGGCACGGTGACCATAAGGTTGCGGCGCCCGGGGAGTACTTCGAGCTCTGCAATCTGCACGGCATCGAGTACCGGATGGCTCAGCTGCGCCAACTGTTCCTCAACCAACGCTTTGATATAGCGCTCAATCTCGTCCTCATACGCACCCGGGTCTGAGCTGTCGATCCGCACGAGTCCTTGCGTAAGCCGCCAAGCAAAATCTGTATCAACCATAGGCACCTCACAGATAGTTAGGTCAATATACAGATTGTATGTCAAGAAGCGGCTCGGTGTATTTAATGGAGTGCTCACAAAAACGGGGGCGCCTCTCGTGCGAAAGGCGTCCCCGCGGGCATTCAATGTCAGTGACGGGCAGGCCACATGGGGAACTGCCCGTCAGATCAGCCGGCGCTATTTGATCACGCGCACGCGATACATCGACGGAATCTGCTTGAGCGCCTCGATGGTGCTGCTGTCCAGGTGCTCGTCGGTGTCGAACATGGTGTAGGCGTTCTCGCCAGCGGACTCGTTGGTCATACGCTGCACGTTGGCGTTGTCCTTGGCGAGAATGGCCGTGATCTGGCCGATCATGTTGGGCACGTTGGCGTGCAGGCAGGCGATGCGGCTTGCGGCGCGCGCCTTGCCCATGCTGCAGGCGGGGTAGTTGACGCTATGTGCGATGTTGCCGTTCTCCAGGTAATCCTTGAGCTCGCTGATGGCCATATCGGCGCAGTTGGCCTCGGCCTCGCCAGTGCCGGCGCCCGAGTGCGTGGTGATAAACGTGTTCGGCATCTTGACGGTCTTGGGCGTGGCAAAGTCGCAGCTAAACCAGCTCAGCTTGCCCTCGCGCAGGGCAGCGTCGACGGCGTCCTCGTCAATGATGGTCTCGCGTGCGTAGTTGATCAGCACGGCGTCCGGGGCCAGCAGGTTGATCTGCTCGGTGCTGATCATGCCGATGGTGTCGGCCTTGCTGGGCACGTGTACGGTGAGGTAGTCGCAGCCGCGGCAGAGATCCTCGAGCGTGCCCACACGCTGCACCTCGCGGCTCAGCACCCACGCATGCTCGACGGAAATGAACGGGTCGTAGCCGTAAACGTCCATGCCCAGGTCGACGCAGGCGTTGGCGACCTTGGAGCCCACGTTGCCCAGGCCGATGACACCGATGCGCTTGCCCTTGAGCTCGCGGCCCACAAAGGCCTTCTTGGCCTTCTCGGCATCGACCTGAATCTCGGGATCGTCGGCGTTGTCGCGCACCCAGTTCATCGATTGCACCACGCCGCGGCTCGAGAGCACCAGCATGCCTAGGACGAGCTCCTTAACGGCGTTGCTGTTGGCGCCGGGGGAGTTAAAGACGACGACGCCCTTCTTGGCGTACTCCTCGACGGGGATGTTGTTGACGCCGGC
>CAJLAN010000312.1 GCA_905204635.1 uncultured Collinsella sp.
CCGGCGCCAGCGTGTCGCCGCCGACGCTTTGCAGCAGCTCGGCCACATTTGCATTGGGGTTCTGACACAGGATATCGAGCAGTTCGATAAAGTCACGAATGACCTCACGGGGCGTTAAGTGCGTATCGGCTCCCACGCGACCGAACTCGATCTTGAGAAAGTCCACCAAGTCGTTCTCGGTAAGCGTGGGCGTCCAACCAAAGTATCCGGCATGGATCTGCATAAGTTTTTCGATCAGCACCAGCAGCTCCTCATAGGTGAGTGGCTGCAGGCGGATGATGGGCGCGAGCATGTCCTTAAGGTCCTCGCGTGCAAAGCGGCCTTGAGCGAGTCGGCTGCGCAGGGCTTCGTAGGAGAACACGCCGCGGCGGCGGTCTTCGATGGAGGTTGGCGTGCCGCCCATGATCATGCCCAGGTGCTGCGCCTTGCCCTGGAGCGTGTCGTTGTACATGGTCAGGATTTTCTCGTAGTTGTACTGGCGCGTGATGGCGTTGGGAATCTTATACAGATTCACGAGTTCGTCGATGAGCACCAACATGCCCTTGTAGCCGCTGCAGACCAAAAAGCGCGCAATGAGCTTAACGTAGTCGTACCAGTCGTCATCGCTGATGATGGTCGAGGAGCCCAGCTCGGCGCGTGCCTCACTCTTGGTGCGGTACTCGCCGCGAATCCATTTGGTCACGCGGCTCATAGCTTCTTCGTCGCCCTCGGATACGGCCGCGCGGTAGCGGCGGAGCATGCGGGCGAAGTCGAAGCCGTGGACCATTTCCTCGAGCGGGGCCAGTTGGGCATTGACGGCAGACTCATCGGCATCGGCACACGAGGCGACCCAGCGATCGAGGATTAGGTTGAGCGCACCGCCCTCGGGGCGCGTTTTAGTCGATATGTTGCGGATGAGCTCACGGTAGGTGGCAAGGCCCTGTCCCTGGCCGCCCTGTAGGCGGCGCTCGGGCGACAGGTCGGCATCGGCGACGACGAATCCCTCGCCCATGGCGTGCGTGCGGATGGTCTGGAGCAAAAAGCTCTTGCCGGCTCCGTAGCGACCGACCAGAAAGCGGAAGCTCGCGCCGCCGTCGGCGATGAGACTCAGGTCGGTGAGCAGGGCGCGGATTTCGACCTCGCGCCCTACGGTGATGTAGGGAAGGCCGATGCGCGGGACCACGCCGCCCTTGAGCGAGTTGAGAATGACGGCGGCGACGCGCTTGGGCACGCGGGGTGCTGCGGATGCGGTATCACTCATAGTCTAGGTATCCTCTCACGTCTGCTTCGTAGTCCTCGATAATTTGCGGTCCTGCCGCGCCAAATTCAATTACGGTGTCACCCACCAGGTCAAAGAGCGCCTCATTGATGCTATCGACGAGCATGTCCTCGCTCTGACCCGACCTCTCCACTGCCGATTCCGTCTGTGCCGTGTCCTGCTCGAGCAGCGCGCGGAGATAGGCGTCTGCGGCAGGCGTGAGTTCGTTCGTGGCGTCAGCGGGCGCAGCAGCTGCGAACACGGGCGTCGGCGCGAGAAGCGGTGCCACGACACCAAACTGTTCGGTGGAAATGGTTGGCTCGTCGGCTTCGTTGCGCTCCGTGGGCGCCGCGATCGGCTCCA
>CAJLAN010000313.1 GCA_905204635.1 uncultured Collinsella sp.
CATACACGGGATGCGCCATCGCGACGCCCAAGCCCTTGCGCTGGCCGATGGTATAGCGCAACGCGCCGTTATGGCGTCCGACCACGCTGCCGTCGCGCCACACAATGTCGCCCGGTGCAGCGGCATGTCCGCAGCGGTGCTCGATATAGCCCGCGTAGTCGCCGTCTGGAATAAAGCAGATATCCTCGCTTTCGGCCTTCTTGGCGTTGATGAAGCCCTGCTCGGCGGCAATGCGGCGCACGTCGTGCTCCTTGTCCAGGCCTGCCAGCGGAAAGATTGTGCGTGCCAGGCGCTCCTGCGTAAGCGAATACAAAAAGTAGCTTTGGTCCTTCTTGGGGTCCTCGCCACGGTACAGCTGCCAGGTGCCGTCGGACGCCTGGCTCGTTTTGGCGTAGTGACCTGTGGCGATGTAGTCGCAGCCCATATCGAGCGCTGCATCGAGCAACGCGCCAAACTTAATATGGCGGTTGCAGATGATGCACGGGTTGGGCGTCAGTCCTTCCTGGTAGGCAGTCACGAAGCGCTCGATAACGTTGCGGTCGAAGGTCTGCTGCAGGTCGAGCACATGGTGGGGTATCCCCAGGCGCTCGGCGACAGCCTTTGCATCGGCGATGTCGCGATCGACCTTACTCATGCCCGTGACGGGATCGGGCGCGGGGCAGGTGAGGCGCATGGTGGCGCCGACGCATTCGTAGCCCTGGCTTTTGAGCAGGTACGCGGTCACGCCGGAATCGACGCCGCCACTCATGGCGACGAGCACGCGCTTGTTGTGCATGGGGAGGTTCTCCTTGGTGGCATGTGGCCAAAAAAGAAAAGCGGCGCGGGAGGCTGGTTCCGCGCCGCAGACATTGTAGCAAGTTCGGACGTCTCGTGGGATACCCTAACGAGATGGGCTCAGGCAGCCAGAAGAGAGGGGAGGCCGGCGTGCCTTGGGCCTATCGACAAGCGACAGGCTCTAGTCCTGGAACAGTGCCGTGGACAGGTAGCGCTCACCGGTATCGGCGAGCAGCGCCACGATGGTCTTGCCCTCGTTCTCGGGGCGCTTGGCCAGCTGCAGCGCAGCCCACACGGCGGCGCCGGACGAAATGCCCACGAGCACGCCCTCCTTGTGGCCCACGGCGCGGCCGGTGGAAAAGGCGTCGTCGTTCTCGACGGGGATGATCTCGTCGTAGACCTGGGTGTTGAGGACGTCGGGCACAAAGCCGGCGCCGATACCCTGGATCTTGTGCGGGCCGGCCTGGCCCTTGGAGAGCACCGGGGAGGTGGCGGGCTCGACGGCGACGACCTGAATCTCGGGGGTCTGCTCCTTGAGGAACTCGCCCACGCCGGTCACGGTACCACCGGTGCCAACGCCGGCGACGAAGATGTCGACCTCGCCGTCGGTGTCATCCCAGATCTCGGGGCCGGTCGTGGCCTTGTGGATGGCGGGGTTGGCGGGGTTTACAAACTGGCCGGCGATAATGCTGTTGGGCGTCTCCTTCTGCAGCTCCTCGGCCTTGGCGATGGCGCCCTTCATGCCCTTGGAGCCGTCGGTGAGCACGAGCTGTGCGCCGTATGCCTGCATAAGCTTACGACGCTCGACGGACATGGTCTCGGGCA
>CAJLAN010000314.1 GCA_905204635.1 uncultured Collinsella sp.
CAGCCCCGCCCTCGCCGCCGATCAGCGCCAAGAAACGGTTCTGCATGGCGGTGATACCAAGCGTGCCCAGCGCCGCGGACACTTCGTCGGCAGAAAACGCCGGGAAGGACGTTTCGTCAAAGTCGAGCTCGACTGGCGCATCGGTGCGAATGGTTGCGACCTTACGGCTCAGCAGTGCGTCGTCGATGTGTGCACGCAGGTTCTCGCCCATCTTACCCTTGACCTCGTCGGCATGCGCGATGACCTCGTCCAAGCTGCCGTACTGCGCGATGAGTGCACTCGCCTTTTTGGGGCCGATGCCCGGCACGCCGGGGATGTTATCGGACGTGTCGCCCTTCAGACCGTAAAAATCGGGCACGAGCGCCGGCGTAATGCCGTGATACAGGTCATCCACGCTCTCGGGCGTCATAATCGCTACATCGGACAGGCCCTTACGGGTCGAGACCACGTTGACGTGCTCGGTAACAAGCTGATACATGTCGCGATCACCGGTCACCAGCAGCATGTCACAGCCGGCCTGCTCGCCCAGGCGCGCCATAGTGCCCAGGATGTCGTCGCCTTCCCAGCCCTCGGATTGCAGAATCGGCACGTTGAGCGCGGCGAGCAGCTCCTTGATCATAGGGAACTGCGCATGCAGATCGGGGTCCATGGGCGGGCGTTGCGCCTTATACTGCGGCAGCATCTCCATGCGCACGCGCGGCTTGCCCTTATCAAACGCCACAACAACGCCGTCGGGGTTAAAGGCATCGATCATCTTAAGAAACATGTTCAGAAAGCCAAAGATCGCGTTGGTGGGGCGACCGTCCGGCGCGTTCATGGTGGGCGGCACGGCGTGGAAGGCGCGATGCATGAGCGAGTTGCCGTCGATAACGGCAAAGGTGCGGCGCTTGTCAGACATATTGAATACCTCGCTTTAGGCTGGGCACGGTTTGCTCACTCCAGTTTACACGCTCCCCGCCCCGCGGCCACCTCACATCAAGCTCCCCCGCCACCGTGAGCCCGCGCGTGATACGATGGCTCACGGTACATCAACCAGCACGATCGATCCGAAAGGAGCCTGCGTCATGGAGCGTCCCTGCGCATGGAAAAAGTACACGCCACAGCAAATCGAGGAGCTCGAGGAGCTTTGCCGCGGCTATAAGCATTTTTTGAGTGAGAACAAGACCGAGCGCCTGTGCGTCAAGGCCGGCATCAAGATGGCCGAGGAGGCGGGATACGTCGACCTGGAGACCGTAATCGCCGAAGGCCGCGAGCTCAAGGCAGGCGACAAGGTGTATGCCGCTAACCACGGCAAGGACCTTATGCTCGTCAACCTGGGCACCGCCCCGCTCGAGCAGGGCTTTAACATCCTGGGCGCGCACGTGGACTCGCCGCGCCTGGACCTTAAGCAGAACCCCGCCTTCGAGGCCGGCGACATGGCTTATCTCGACACGCACTACTACGGCGGCATCAAGAAGTACCAGTGGACCACCATCCCCCTGGCCCTCCACGGGGTGGTGGTGCGCCGGGACGGCACGGCTGGCTCCGTGCGCATCGGGGAG
>CAJLAN010000315.1 GCA_905204635.1 uncultured Collinsella sp.
AGCGGCGGCGACTGCCAGACCGGTCCCGCCACCGTCATCCGTGCCATCAACGCCGGCCGCGTGGCTTCGGCAAACATCGACCGCTACCTGGGCTTTGACCACAAGATCAAGCTCGACGTGGAGCTGCCGACCGTGCAGTTTAAGGGCAAGCACGAGTGCGGCCGCTGCGAGCTGGGCGAGCGCGAGGCCGGCGAGCGCATTCACGATTGGAATCTGGTCGAGCAGGGTCTCACCGAGGAGGAGGCGCGCCAGGAGGCGAGCCGCTGCCTGCGCTGCGACCACTTTGGCTTTGGCGCGTTCCGCGGAGGGAGGAACCTGGAATGGTAGAGCTCAACAAAACCACCGTCGGCGACAACAGCGAAAACGGAGCGCACAACATGGTCAAGCTCACTATCGATAATTGCGAGGTCGTGGTACCCGAGCACACCACGATCCTGGACGCGGCCAAGTCCGTCGGCATCCAGATTCCCACCCTGTGCTACCTGCGCGATCTAAACGAGATCGGCGGCTGCCGCGTGTGCGTGGTCGAGGTTGAGGGCTGCGACCAGCTGGTTGCCGCCTGCAACAACTACGTGCTCGATGGCATGGTGGTCCACACCAACAGCCCCAAGGCCCGCGAGGCGCGCCGCACCAACGTGCAACTGCTGCTTTCGCAGCACGATTCACGCTGCACGAGCTGTGTGCGCAGCGGTAACTGCAACCTGCAGACCATTGCCAACGACCTGGGCATTTTCTATCTGCCGTTTCAAAGGCATTTGGCGGGCGAGGGCTGGGATTTCGATTTCCCCATCATCCGCGAAAACGACAAGTGCATTAAATGCATGCGCTGCATCAAGGTGTGCGAGAGCGTACAGGGCCTAGGGATTTGGGACCTGACCAACCGCGCCACGCATACCGCCGTGGGCACCCGCGGGCGCGTGCCGATCGGCAAGACCGATTGCGTCGCGTGCGGCCAGTGCATCACGCATTGCCCGACGGGCGCGCTGCGCGAGCGCGACGACACCGAGACCGTGTTTGACGCGCTCGCTAATCCCGACAAGATCGTGCTGGTGCAGATCGCGCCTGCCGTTCGCAGCGCCTGGGGCGAGGAACTCGGCATTCCGCGCGAGGAGGCAACCGTCGAGCGTCTGGCTTGCGCGCTGCGCCGCGTGGGCTTTGAGTACGTGTTCGATACCGATTTCTCGGCCGACCTCACCATTATGGAGGAGGGCAGCGAGTTTGTGGAGCGCTTTACCCATAAGAGCCGCTACCGTTGGCCGATGTTCACCTCCTGCTGCCCGGCGTGGGTGAAGTATCTCGAAAACGAGAACCCCAAGTATTTGAAGAACATTTCGACCTGCAAGTCGCCGATGGAGATGGTCGGCGCGATCTTCCGCGACAAGTACGCCGCGAAGGACGCTGCCGACGGCCGCACGACCTATCACATCGCCATCATGCCCTGCACGGCGAAGAAGATGGAGGCCGCGCGCCCCGAGTTCATCCACGACGGTCGACCCGACGTTGACCTTGTGCTCA
>CAJLAN010000316.1 GCA_905204635.1 uncultured Collinsella sp.
AGTTTAAATTCATCGAGCTGGACGACGCGTTTTCCACCGGCTCCAGCATCATGCCGCAGAAGAAGAACCCGGATATTACGGAGCTTATCCGCGGCAAGAGCGGCCGAGTCTATGGCAACCTGGTGCAGCTGCTCGTGACCATGAAGGGCCTGCCGCTTGCTTATAACAAGGACTTGCAGGAGGACAAGGAGGGCGCCCTCGATACCGCCCATACGCTCATGCAGTGCCTGTCGGTTATGGCCGGTATGATTTCGACCTGGACCGTCAACGAGGATGCCATGGCGCGCGAGTGCGGTGTGGGGCACCTTGCCGCCACCGATGTTGCCGATTACCTGGCCAAGCGTGGCCTGCCGTTCCGCGAGGCACATGCCGTGGTGGGCCATTTGGTCCTGATGTGTGAGAAGCGCGGCTGCAACCTTGAGGACCTGCCGTTTGAGGTGTTCCAGGAGGCGAGTCCGCTCTTTGAGCACGACATTACCGAGGCGCTCGACATCCCGTCGATTGTCGCCGCGCGCACGACCGAGGGCGGCACCGCCCCTGCCGCCGTTGCCGTGCAGCTGCAGCGTGCCGAGGCACAGCTTGAGGCCGACAAAGGCGTGTTTGGATCGCTGACCAAGGTCGTCGAAATGGGCCACGGGGTAAAGTAGGGGTTTGGCTGAAGCTGTTTTGGCCATTATTTATTGATAAATCGTTGTTGCTTTACGGACGTCTGCTGATGTGGGCGTCCGTATTTTGTTGCTATGGGGGAGGGGCTTGTCGAGAACTTCTGTAGGACCTTTGGGCAGGTTGTGAAGGGGGCACGTTCACGGGCGGCAACCGACCGTCCGCTCGGTTCGATGCGGTTGATGTGCGGTCGGATGGTACTCTAATCGGGCCTCGAAACAGAAGTGACACAAATGGAACGTTTTAATAAATTGTAACGTTTCAAAAAACAGCTTTTTGTTTAACTGCAGCTAAAACTCTGTTACGATGCAGTCCGGGCGGGTGCCGGAATGGGACTTGGGCACGCGCGAACCTACTTGAAAGGCTACCTTATGGCTATCGAGAAGACCTTCATCATGATTAAGCCCGACGCTGTGCGCGATCGTAAGATCGGCGAGATCGTCGCTCGCATTGAGCGTAGCGGCCTTGTCATCGAGCGCATGGAGATGACCACGCTCGAGCGCGCTACCGTCGAGGAGCACTACGCCCATCTGGCCGACAAGCCCTTCTTTGGTGGTCTCTGTGACTTTATGACGAGCGGCCCGGTCGTTAAGATGGTCGTTTCCGGTCTCTCCGCTGTCTCCAAGATGCGCACCCTTATGGGTGCTACCAACCCGCTTGATGCTGCTCCCGGCACCATTCGCGGCGACTTCGCTGTCGATGTCAACGCTAACGTAATCCACGGCTCCGACTGCTTGGAGAACGCCGAGATCGAGATCAAGCGCTTCTTTGGCTAAACCAGCTTTGACTCCTTAAAGCTGTTAGCGTGTGGCTTTGGCGCCGCGGAATTCCATCCGCGGCGCCCTTTTT
>CAJLAN010000317.1 GCA_905204635.1 uncultured Collinsella sp.
GGGCGGCGTCTACCGTGTCGGTGGTATCGACACCGCGCACGCGGCTCAGATCGGCCGCCTCGCCCTCAAGACCCCACAGGCCGGCGAGCGCGATGATCTCGGAGGCGTTGCCGCGTACGATGGCGGGCTTGTACTGCTTGAGCTCGTTTACCAGCTGGGTGCGCAGGCTGCCGATGCCCAGGCCCACCGGATCGAGCACCCAGGGCTTGCCGGCGTCGTGTGCCGCCTTGGCCGCGCGGGGAATCGTCTGCTCGTAGATGGGGAAGAGCGTGCCCATATTGAGATAGATGGCGCCGCCGCCGGCAACGAGTGCCTCGCCCTCGTCGGGCAGATAGACCATGGCGGCCGAACCGCCCACGGCGAGCTGCGCGTTGGCGACAAAGTCGATCGTCACCGTGTTGGTGATGGAGCCGGCCATCGGATTGGTGGCGCGAATCTCCTCCACGGCCTTGACCATATGTTGCTTAAGCTGTTCCGAATCAATCACTGCACATGCCTCCTTGGCATAGAAAAGGGGCGCTGTGCATAGACAGCGCCCCTGTAAAGGCGGCATGCTCCCTACGCCAGCATTAACTGACAGGTTCAAAGGATTGGGCCCCATGCCCTCTCAGCCTTGTGGTTTGCACCGCCGGCACTCCCGCATCGAATCTGTTGTTCCCTATACTAACGCACCTGCCAAAAAGGGACAGGTTTATTTTGGCAGGTCGTTACAATAGGTAGGACCGATACGAATGGGGGCCTTATGATTAAACTTGTGCTGACCGATATGGACGATACGCTGATTCCAGCCGGGCATGACGGCGCTAGCGACTACGCCATCGAGGGCATTCATGCCATGCAGACGGCGGGTCTGCACTTTGGCCCGGTTTCGGGTCGCCAGCCGTCCGCGATGGGCTGGATGTTCAAAAATCGTTCCGAGTGCTTCTCGACCGGTGCGTTCTGCAACGGCCAAGTCATGTTTGTGGACGGCGAGGTGGTAGCCTCGCATGCGACCGGCAACGCCGTCCTTATGCGTTTGGCTGACTACTTGGAGCAAGAGACCGATGATACGTACCTGAAGGTCTACAGCCTGGGTGATGATTTTTGGGACAACGATGCCTATTGCGTGACGAGCGATCCCGAGCGCGTGCGTCGCGCCATGGAGTCGGGCGGTAACGCGTGGCTCAAAGGCGAAGAGGCCCCGTGCCGTCCCGTCATCGATGATGCGCCGGTGTTTAAGGCGAATATCTGGAGTGCCCGTTCACGTGAGGAGCTCGCGGAGCTGCGCGAGCGCATTGCCGCTGAGGTGCCGGAGCTCTCGCTTGTGTTTCCCAACAACCGAGTGCGCCTGTTTGACATCCTTCCGGCTGGTTGGGACAAAGGCTGCGCTGCGCTGGAGCTGGCGCGCGCTTTGGGCCTGACGCCCGACGAGGTGGCCGTATTCGGCGATTCCGATAACGATTTGCCCATGATCGATGCCGTTCCCAACTCCGTTGCAGTCGCCAATGCCAACGAGGCCGTCACGGCTGGC